>NZ_JBSFVR010000072.1:0-26394 GCF_053592415.1 Streptomyces sp. NPDC002690
CCGTCAACTACTGCCGCCAAGACAGCCAGAGGCCCCGTTGGAGCACCTCTCCGACGGGACTTCTGTTGCGTTCGTAGCTCTACTTCCTCAGCCCGCTCCGCCGCCGGGGCCGCGGCGGCCCCGTCCGCCGCGGGGGTGCGGCTCGGGGAGTGCGCGGCCGGCCAGCTCTGCCTCTGGAAGAAGCCGGACTTCACCGGGGGCCGGCTGAACCGCGACCTCTCCGCCGTCGACATCGAGAGCTGCGTCCCGCTGCCGGCCGGAAGCGACGCGCAGTCCTTCGCCAACCGCACCGGCCGCAACGTCACCCTGTACCAGTCGGCCGAGTGCGGTGAGACGGGCGAGTTCGAGACCTACCCGGGGGGCGGCACCTGGGTCCCGCGCTCCCCGTACCAGGTAAGGGCGTTCAAGATCTGGGAGAACTGAAGCACGTCCCGGACCGGCGGGCGACGGGTGCTCGTTCCGTCGCCCGCCGGTCCCCGGGCCGAACGCCTCCCCCGGCTCGGTGACCCTCCGGAGCGGGGACGCGGGGACCGGGTCAGAGCCGGGCCAGCTCGTCCACCAGGTCGTCCAGGCCCAGAGAGCCCTGGGAGAGCGCGGCCATGTGCCAGGCCTTCAGGTCGAACGCCTCGCCCCGTCGCGCGCGGGCCCTCTCCCGGCCGAGCAGCCAGGCACGCTCGCCGAGCTTGTAGCCGATCGCCTGCCCCGGCATGGACAGGTACCGGGTCAGCTGGCTCTCCACGTAGTCGGCGGGCCGGCTGCTGTGCGCGCCGAGGAACTCCTGCGCCAGCTCCGGAGTCCATCGCCCACCGGGGCGGAACGGCGAGTCGGCCGGTATCTCCAGCTCCAGGTGCATGCCGATGTCCACGATCACCCTGACCGCGCGCATCATCTGGGCATCCAGGTAGCCGAGTCGCTCCTCCGCCCCGGGGAGGAAGCCCAGCTCGTCCATGAGCCGCTCCGCGTACAGGGCCCAGCCCTCGACGTTGGCGCTGACCATGCCGGCGCCCGTCTGGTAGCGGGACAGGTCCCCGGCCACGTGCTTCCACTGGGCGAGCTGGAGGTGGTGGCCCGGGACCCCCTCGTGGTACCAGGTCGACACCAGGTCGTACACCGGGAAGCGGGTGCGCCCCATCGTCGGCAGCCAGGTGCACCCGGGCCGGGAGAAGTCCTCCGACGGCGGGGTGTAGTACGGGCCCCCGCCACCGCCCGCGGGAGCGATGCGGGACTCCACCCGCCGCACCCGCTCGGCCAGTTCGAAGTGCGTGCCGTCCAGCGAGTCGATCGCCCGGTCCATCAGCCCCTGCAGCCAGTCACGGATCTCGTCCACCCCCTCCACGCACCGGCCGTGCTCGTCGAGGCGGGCCAGCGCCACCCACGGGGTCTTCGCACCGGGCAGGATACGTTCCGCCTCGGTGCGCATCTCCGCCAGCAGGCGGTGGAACTCCGACCAGCCGTAGGCGTACGCCTCGTCCAGGTCGAGATCGATGCCGTTGAAGTAGCGGGCCCAGCGGGCGTACCGCTCCCGGCCGACCGCGTCCGGGGCCTCCTCGACGTCGGGTGTGTAGACGTCCCTCATCCAGTCCCGCAGTTCGCGTACGGCTGCGGTGGCCGCACGGGCCGCGTCGTCCAGTTCCGCGCGCAGCGTCTCGGGGCCGCCGGAGCCGAACTCCTCGAACCAGCCTCGTCCCTGGGCGCCGTCGCCTGCCCAGTCGCCGAGCTGCCCGACGAAGGTGGCGGTCGTGCGCGGCCCCGCGTACAGCTTGCGTTCCAGGCCGAGCGCAAGGGACTCGCGGTACCCGGACAGCGCGCTCGGCACTGCCCGCAACCGACGGGCGACGGCCGCCCATTCCTCCTCCGTCCGGGCGGGCGTCACCGTGAAGACGTCCCGCACCATGTGCGGCGGCGTCGCCATGTTGCCCACCGCACGCAGGTGTTCGCCCGCCTCGTGCACGGCCAGCTCGGCATGGAGGCGCTCGCGCAGCAGCCGGGCGCACCGGCGCTCGACACCGGTGTCCGCGCCGGGCAGGAGCTCGGCCTCGGTCAGGAGCCCGAGGGTCTTCCGCGCGAGCGCGGCGAGGGCCGCGGCCCCGGCCGGTGAGGTGTCGGGCAGAAGGCCGGAGCTCGCCCGCACACCCAGGTAGGTGCCCGTGATCGGGTCGAGCCCGACGAGGGCGTCGACATATGCGTCGGCCACCCGGCGGGGGAGTTGCCTCTCGATCTGAGTCATGTGCCGCATCCTGCTGCACTGCCGGGTCCGAGGGGGCCGGTAATCCGGTCCCGTAACCTCCCTCGTGGGTGCGGCAGTCCGGGGAAGGGCCTGTACGGGACACTGGGCGCTTCGTCGCTCTGCGAAGTTGTTCTGTCCGATCCGTTGACGAAATCTTCGCGGTACATCTAGCTTCAACGCGTCGTACTTCGTACGTCATATATGAGACGCGATACGCGAGATGCGAGAGCCCTTCATGACTTTTGCGCCCACCCCGATCCCGTCCAGGACGCAGTTCGTGCTGGAAGCGATCAAACACGCGATCCTGACAGCCCAGTTGCAGCCGGGACAGGCACTCGTCGAGACCGAACTCGCCGCACGGTTCGGGGTGTCGAAGACACCGGTGCGCGAGGCGCTGAAGACGCTCGCCGGCACCGGACTCGTGGTCATGAGCCAGTACAAGGGCGCCACCGTCCGGCTCGTCGACGCGGAGATGGCACGCGAGGTCTACGACGTGCGCCTGCTCCTCGAACCGGAGGCACTGCGCCGCACGATCACCTGCGGGGCGTCCCTGGACGCGGCCCAAGAGGCCCTGGAACGCGCCGACTCGGCACCCGACAAAGCCGACCGGTCGCTCGCCAACCGGGACTTCCACCGGGCCCTCTACCTCTCCTGCGGCAATCCGCTGCTGGGCCGGATGCTCGACGAGGTCCGCGACCAGGCCGCGCTCGTCTCCACCGTCGCCTGGGCGGCCGACCCGTCCTGGGAGCGCGAGGCCGCCGAACACCGGGAGATCCTGCGGCTCGCGCTGGGCGCGGACGCGGCGGGTGCGGCGGCTGCTCTCCACGAACACATCGCGTCGTTCGTGCGCCGCGCGTTCCCCGACGGTCCCGACGGCGGCCCCGACGGATCGGCCGGCACCGCCGACGCCACCGAGGGCGGCCAGGCGTGAACCACATCGACGAAAGGCCAGTTGGCATGGACCTCATCCCGCTCAAGGCGGCCCTCGCCGACGTCGTGGCGATCCCCGTGACCCCGTTCGCGGAGGACGGGACGATCGACAAGGACACCCACCGGGCGCTGCTGCGGCGGCTCCTCGACGGCGGCGTCCGCATCGTCACGCCCAACGGCAACACGGGGGAGTTCTACGCGCTCACCCCGAAGGAGCGGCGTGCCGTCACCGAGCTGACCGTCGACGAGGTGAGAGGCCGGGCCACCGTCCTGGTGGGGGTCGGGCACGACATGCCCACCGCCGTCGCCGCCGCCGAGCACGCCCGGGACTGCGGCGCCGAACTGGTGATGGTCCACCAGCCGGTCCACCCGTACGTCTCCCAGGACGGCTGGGTCGACTACCACCGGGCCATCGCCGAGGCCGTACCGGAGCTGGGCGTCGTGCCGTACATCCGCAACCCCCTGCTCGCCGGTGAGAGGCTCACCGAGCTCGCCGACCACTGTCCCAACGTGATCGGCGTCAAGTACGCCGTCCCGGACGCCGCCCGCTTCGGCGCCTTCGCCCGGGACGCGGGACTGGACCGGTTCGTGTGGATCGCCGGCCTCGCCGAGCTGTACGCGCCCTCCTACTTCGCCACCGGCGCCACCGGGTTCACCTCCGGCCTCGTCAACGTCGCGCCGGCCGTGTCGCTCGGCATGCTGGAGGCGCTGCGGGCCGGTGACTACATCGCCGCGATGAAGGTCTGGGAGCGCATCCGCCGCTTCGAGGAACTGCGCGCGGACCGGCAGTCCGCCAACAACGTCACCGTGGTCAAGGAGGCGCTCGCGGTCCTCGGTCTCTGCCGCCGCGACGTCCGCGCCCCCAGCCGGGTCCTGCCCGAGGCGCAGCGCGCCGAGGTCGCCGACGAGATCGCCGGGTGGTCGGTGTGAACACCCGCATCGCTCCCGAGGAGCTCCGCAGCCACCAGTGGTACGGCACCGACGGACTCCGCTCGTTCAGCCACAAGGCGCGTACCCGGCAGCTGGGCTACCTCCCCGAGGAGCACCTCGGCAAGCCGGTGATCGCGATCCTCAACACCTGGTCCGACATCAACCCCTGTCACGTCCACCTCCGCGACCGGGCCCAGGCCGTCAAGCGCGGGGTGTGGCAGGCCGGCGGCTTCCCGCTCGAATTCCCGGTCTCCACGCTGTCGGAGACGTTCCAGAAGCCGACCCCGATGCTCTACCGCAACATGCTCGCGATGGAGACCGAGGAACTGCTGCGCTCCTACCCGGTCGACGGGGCCGTGCTGATGGGCGGCTGCGACAAGTCGACGCCCGCGCTGCTGATGGGCGCCGCCTCCGTCGACCTGCCGGCCGTCTTCGTGCCCGCCGGACCGATGCTGCCGGGCCACTGGCGCAACGAGGTCCTGGGCTCCGGAACCGACATGTGGAAGTACTGGGACGACAAGCGGGCCGGACTCATCGGCGACTGCGAGATGGCGGAACTGGAGAACGGGCTCGCCCGCTCCCCGGGCCACTGCATGACGATGGGCACCGCGTCCACCCTGACGGCCGCCGCCGAGGCGCTCGGTGTCACCGTCCCGGGTGCCTCCTCGATCCCGGCCGTCGACTCCGGCCACGACCGGATGGCCGCGCAGTCCGGCCTCCGTATCGTCGAACTGGTGTGGCAGCAGCGAACGTTGTCGCAGATCCTCACCCCGGAGGCGTACGAGGACGCCGTCGCCACGGTCCTCGCGCTCGGCGGCTCCACCAACGCCGTCATCCACCTCATCGCGATGGCCGGCCGCTCCGGCATCAAGCTCTCCCTCGACGACTTCGACCGGATCGCCCGCACCGTGCCGGTGCTCGCCAACCTCCGCCCCGGCGGCAAGTACCTCATGGAGGACTTCCACTTCGCGGGCGGTCTCCCCGGTTTCCTCTCCCGCCTCACCGACGTCCTCCACCTGGACCGGCCCACCGTCACCCACGACACCCTGCGCGAACAGCTCGACGGGGCCCTCGTGCACAACGACGACGTCATCCGGGAGCGGGAGAAGCCGCTCGCCGACGAGGGCGGTGTCGCGGTACTGCGCGGCAACCTCTGCCCCGACGGCGCGGTCATCAAGCACATCGCGGCCGAACCGCACCTGCTGCGGCACACCGGCCCCGCGGTGGTCTTCGACGACTACCGGGAGATGCAGCGCACCATCAACGACCCGGCCCTCGCCATCACCCCGGACCATGTGCTGGTGCTCCGCAACGCCGGCCCCAAGGGTGGCCCCGGGATGCCCGAGTACGGCATGCTGCCGATCCCGGACTACCTGCTGAAACAGGGCGTCCGTGACATGGTGCGGATCTCCGACGCCCGTATGAGCGGCACGAGTTACGGGGCGTGCGTGCTGCACGTCGCGCCGGAGTCCTTCGTCGGCGGCCCGCTCGCCCTGGTCCGCACCGGCGACTCCATCACCCTCGACGTGGCGGCTCGCCGCCTCAGTCTCGACATCGACGACGAGGAACTGGAGCGGCGCCGGGCAGCCTGGACCGCGCCCCCCGCCCGGTACGGCCGCGGCTACGGCGCGCTCTACCAGGACCAGATCACCCAGGCCGACACCGGCTGCGACTTCGCCTTCCTGGCCCGCGAGGGCGACGTACCCGATCCGTACGCCGGCTGACCCAGCCGCCGCAGCATCCGGCGCCCCCACCCCCTTCGCGAGAACTCCTCCGGGGCCTCGCACGGCAAGGGGAAAGCGCTTGCGCAGGACCGCAACACGACCGGAAAAACGAGAGAACGGAGAGGTGTCATGGCACAAGCCGCCGCCGTGGCCAAACCGCCCAAGGTGCCCAGGCGCCGTTCGGCGAACCCCCGCAAGCTGCCCTATCTGCTGATCGCGCCCGCCGGTCTGCTGATGGTGGGGTTCATCGCTTATCCGGTCCTCAGCGTCTTCTACTACAGCCTGCAGAACTACAACGTCACCAAGCCCTGGCGGAACGGCTTCGCCGGCCTGGACAACTACACCAAGATCTTCACCGACGACGACCAGTTCTGGTCCACCCTCGGCTTCAGCGCCCAGTGGGTCGTCACCCAGGTCAGCCTCCAGCTCGTGCTGGGCCTCGCCCTGGCGCTGATCGTCAACCAGTCCTTCATCGGACGTGGCATCTCCCGCGCGATGGTCTTCTCGCCCTGGGCCGTCTCCGGCGTACTGACCAGCACCATCTGGATCCTGCTCTACAACTCCTCGACAGGGTTCAGTCGTTACCTCGCGGACGCCGGTATCGGTGACTACGGCACCTCGGTCCTCTCCGACACCGGGACCGTCTTCTGGGCCGCCACCGTCTCCGAACTCTGGCGCGGTGTCCCCTTCTTCGCCATCCTCATCCTCGCCGATCTCCAGTCCGTCTCCAAGGAGCTCTACGAGGCGGCCTCGGTGGACGGCGCGGGACGGGTCCGGCAGTTCGTCCACATCACCCTGCCCCACCTGCGGGACGCGATCATCCTCTCCACGCTGCTCCGCGCGGTCTGGGAGTTCAACAACGTGGACCTTCTGTACACCCTCACGGGCGGCGGGCCGGCGGGCGTGACCACCACGCTCCCGCTCTACGTGGCCAACACCGGTATCGAAGGACACGACTTCGGCTACGCGTCCGCACTCACCACCGTCGCCTTCGTGATCCTGCTCTTCTGCTCGATCATTTATCTGCGCCTGAGCAAGTTCGGAGGCGACCACAAGTGACTGCCGCACTCGCCGAGAAGACCCCCGCCACCCCGTCTCCGGTCGCCGACGCGACCCCACCGGCCGGAAACCGCCGCCGCGGAAGGGAGCGTTCGTACGACGACGTACCGCGCTGGCAGATCTACGTCCCCCTCGGCGTCTACCTGCTCTTCACGCTCATCCCGTTCTACTGGATGTTCCTCTTCGCCGTCCGCCCGGCGGGCTCCACCTCACTGGTGCCCTGGCCGATGACCGGCGAGCACTTCGAGAAGGTCTGGACGGAACGCAGCTTCGCCGTCTTCTTCCAGAACAGCATGATCGTCGGGATAGCCACCCTGATCGCCACCACCCTGGTCGCGCTGGCCGGCGGATACGCGCTCGCCCGCTTCGACTTCAAGATCAAGGGCGCCTTCATGCTGGCGCTGCTCTGCTCGCAGTTCATCCCGGGCGCGCTGATGCTCGTACCGCTCTTCGAGATCTTCAAGAACCTCCAGATGATCAACTCGCTGGGCAGCGTGGTCATCGCGGAGACCGTCTTCCAGCTTCCCCTGTCGATCATCCTCATCAGCGGGTTCATCAAGAACGTGCCCGTCACGCTGGAGGAGGCCGCCTGGGTGGACGGATGTTCGCGCTTCCGCGCCTTCTGCGCCGTCGTACTCCCGCTGCTGCGGCCCGGGCTGATCGCCGTCGGCTCCTTCGCCTTCGTGCACAGCTGGAACCACTTCCTGTTCGCCCTGATGTTCCTCAGCGAGCAGGACAAGCAGACGATCCCGGTCGGCCTGAACACCCTCATCGGCGCGGACAGCGTCGACCTGGGCGCGCTGGCCGCGGGCGGAGTCATCGCCGCGGTCCCCGTGGTGATCGTCTTCGCCTTCATCCAGAAGTGGCTGATCACCGGCTTCAGCGCCGGTGCGGTGAAGGGCTGACCCGCGATGACCACCCCCCTCCCGATCGTCCTGGCCGGCGCCAGGGGCCACGGCCGCTGGCACCTCGCCAACATCGAACGCCTCCAGCGTCAGGGCGTCGTCCGGCTCGCCGGAATCTGCGAGCTCACCCCCCTGACCGAGGACGAACTCGGGGCGTTCGCCGCCGAACCCCCGCGGCAGTCCTCCGACTTCGGCGCACTGCTCGACGCCACCGGAGCCCGCGCGGCCGTCGTCTGCACGCCGATCCCGACCCACACGGACCTCGCGCTGACCGCGGCCCGGCGCGGTGTCCACCTCCTCCTGGAGAAGCCCCCGGCGGCCACCTTCGCCGACTTCACCCGGATGAGCGACGGCGTACGGGAGGCGGGCACCGCCTGCCAGATCGGCTTCCAGTCCTTCGGCTCGCACGCGGTGCCCGCCATCCGCGAACTCGTCGCCGACGGCGCGATCGGGTCCCTCCGGGGAATCGGCGCGGCCGGCGCCTGGGTGCGCGAGGAGGCCTACTTCCGGCGCGCGCCCTGGGCCGGGCGCCGCCGGCTCGGCTCCACCGACGTGGTCGACGGGGTCCTCACCAACCCGCTCGCCCACGCCGTCGCCACCTCCCTCGAACTCGCGGGGAAAGGCGCCGCCTCGGACGTCGCCGACATCGAGACCGAACTCTTCCGGGCCCACGACATCGAGGCCGACGACACCAGCAGCCTCCGTGTGACCACCACCGACGGTCTGACCGTCACGGTCTGCGTCACGCTCTGCGCCGAACGCGCCGCCGAGCCGTACGTCGTCGTCCACGGCGACCGGGGCCGGATCACCTTCTGGTACAAGCAGGACCGTGTCCTGCTCCAGCGCGCCGGACACGGCCCGGAGGAGACCGTGCACGGCCGGACCGACCTGCTGGAGAACCTCGCCGCCCA
Source organism: Streptomyces sp. NPDC002690 (assembly GCF_053592415.1). Lineage (NCBI taxonomy): Bacteria > Bacillati > Actinomycetota > Actinomycetes > Kitasatosporales > Streptomycetaceae > Streptomyces > Streptomyces sp. NPDC002690. The sequence goes on from NZ_JBSFVR010000072.1 coordinate 8,687, forward strand.
CCTCGCGGACGACACCCCCCTCCTGGTGCCCCCGCACCGCACCGGTGCCTTCATGCGCGTGGTCGAAGCGGTACGCACCGGGCCCGAGCCCGCCGCGCTGCCCGCCGACGCCTGGTACACCGAGCCCGCCACCCAGGGCCCCCGGCGCGTGGTCAAGGGCATCGACGCGGTGGTCGACGCGGGCGCCGACTCCCTCGCCCTGTTCTCCGAGCTCGGCGCCCCCTGGGCCCGCTCCCGTGAGGTGAGCGCCTCGTGAACACCCTCCGCCTCAGCTGCGAGGGCCGCCCCGTGGGCCGCTACAACTACCTCCCCGGCGACCACGACGGCCGCCCCTACCTGCACCCCGTCACCACCCTCGCGGGCATCCCCGTCACCGAGGAACGCCCCGCCGACCACCGGCACCACCTCGGCGCCTCCGTCGCCGTGCCCGACGTCGCCGGGTACAACTTCTGGGGCGGGCGCACCTTCGTCCGCGACCAGGGGCCCACCGTGCTCGACAACCACGGCGTCCAGCTCCACCTGGGCTGGAAACTCCGCGATCCGGACGGCTTCGTGGAGGAACTCGGCTGGGTGGCCGACGGCACCGAGCTGCTGCGCGAGCACCGCACGGTGGCCGTCGTCCCGCTGACCGGCACCGCTTGGGCGCTGGACTTCTCCTTCTCGCTCACCAACCGGAGCGGGGCCGCCCTCTCCATCGGCAGTCCCGCCACCAACGGCCGCCCCGGCGCCGGTTACGGCGGGTTCTTCTGGCGGGCGCCCAAGGAGGAGCGGGCACCCGAGGTGTTCAGCGCCACCGGTGACGGTGAGGAGGCGGTGCACGGCGGCCGCGCCGACTGGCTCGCGCTGAGCGGCGACGGATGGACCCTCGTCTTCGCCGGGGCGACCGGGGACACCCGGCGTGACCCGTGGTTCGTCCGCACCGCGGAGTACCCGGGCGTCGGCTCCTCCCTCGCGGCCGAGGACCGGCTGCCGGTGGAGCCCGGTGCGACCGTCGTGCGGCGGGTCGTCACCGTCGTCGCTGACGGACGGCTCGGCCGCGACGAGGCCGCGGCCCTGGTCCGCAAGGTGGTGACGGCATGAACCACAGACCCTGGACCGCCGACCTCGGCGACGGCACCTACCGCAACCCGGTGCTCAACGCCGACTGGTCCGACCCGGACGTCGTCCGCGTCGGCGACGACTTCTACCTCACCGCGTCCAGCTTCGGCCGCGCCCCCGGGCTGCCGTTGCTGCACTCCCGGGACCTGGTCAACTGGTCCCTGATCGGACACGCGCTCGACACCCTCGAACCGGCCGCCGACTTCGCGGCTCCGCGCCACGACCGGGGCGTCTGGGCACCCGCCATCCGCCACCACGCGGGACGGTTCTGGATCTTCTGGGGCGACCCCGACCACGGCATCCAGCAGATCAACGCCGAGGACGTACGCGGTCCGTGGAGCGCTCCGCACCTGGTGAAGGCGGGCAAGGGCCTGATCGACGCCTGCCCGCTCTGGGACGAGGAGACCGGCGAGGCCTACCTCGTGCACGCCTGGGCCAAGTCGCGCTCCGGGATCAAGAACCGGCTGACCGGCCACCGGATGAGCGCCGACGGCCGCGAACTGCTCGACGAGGGAACGACGTTGGTCGACGGGGACCTGATCCCCGGCTGGTTCACCCTCGAAGGCCCCAAGCTCTACCGGCACGACGGCGAGTTCTGGATCTTCGCCCCGGCGGGCGGGGTGACCACGGGCTGGCAGGGCGCGTTCCGGTCCAAGGACTTCTTCGGGCCATACGAGGAGCGCGTCGTCCTCGCCCAGGGCCGTACCGAGGTCAACGGCCCCCACCAGGGCGGCTGGGTCCGCACCCCGGCCGGCGAGGACTGGTTCCTGCACTTCCAGGAGCGGGGCGCGTACGGACGGGTCGTCCACCTCCAGCCGATGCGCTGGGACGAGACGGGGTGGCCGGTCCTCGGCGACGACGGCGAACCCTTCCTCGTGCACGCCAAGCCGATCGCGCCCGAACAGCCGGTGGAGGCACCGGCGTTCGCGGACGGCTTTCCCGGCGGACGGCACGGAAGACAGTGGCAGTGGACCGCCAACCCGCGGGCCGGCTGGACCGTCGAACACGCCGGGGACGGCCTGCGGCTCGCCTGCGTGCGTACCCCGCACGCGCACGACCTGCGGACCCTGGCGAACGTGCTCGTCCAGCGGCTGCCCGCCGAGGAGTTCACCGTCGAGGTGGCGCTCGCCCTCGGCAGCGAGGTGCCTGGAGCCAAGGCGGGCCTCGCCGTACTCGGCGACGCGTTCAGCTGGATCGGCCTCGAACGGGACGAGGACGGCTCGGTGGCGCTCGTTCACCGGTACGCGGAGAGCGTCGCCGAACACGAACGCGACGCGGCACCGGCCCGGCCCGCACCCGACGGGCGGGCAAGGCTCCGCGTCGAGGTGAGCCCCGGCGCCCGCTGCCGCTTCCACGCCGACACCGGGGACGGCTTCCGCCCCTCGGGCCAGGTCTTCGCCGCCGAGCCGTGGCGCTGGGTCGGCGCGCTGCTGGGCCTGTTCGCCACCGCGCCCGCGGGGACGGGACCCGCGGGTACCGCCGAGTTCACCGCCTTCGGCAGCCCGGCCGACCCCGCCGGGTAGCAGGACCCGCCCCACCCCGCACCACCGCAGGACCCGCCCCACCCCGCACCACCGCCCGTACGCGCACCGCCGCTCGTACGGGCACCACCGCACACCGGTCGCCCCGCACCACCGCACGTCACGCACCTTCGCACCGGCACCTCGCACGTCACGCACCGCACGCACGGAACGCACCCGCACGGACACACCTGTACCGCACGCACGGCACTTCGCACCGCAGCACGGACACATCTGTACCGCACGTATGGGAGCCGCAATGACGCACCTCCGTACCACGCGCACCCGGGGAAGCACGCTCGCAGCGGCGCTCGCCCTCGCGGGAGCCTTCCTCCTGCCCGCGAGCCCGGCCGCCCACGCCGCCGCGCCTGCCCCGGCATCCGCCGGCACGGGACCGTCCGGCGCCCACGGCACCTGGTCCGACACCCCGCACGGCTTCGCCTCGCTGGCCGGCGGGACGACCGGGGGCGCGGGCGGCCCGGTCGTCACCGTCACCACCCAGGCCGATCTGGCGAAGTACGCGGGCGCAGACGGGCCGTACGTCATCCGGGTCGCCGGCTCGCTGGCCGTCGAGCCCTTCGGCCACGACGTCGACGTCACCTCCGACAAGACCATCGTCGGCGTCGGGGACACCGCCGAGATCGTCCACGGCGAACTCCACCTCGACCCCGGCACCCACAACGTGATCATCCGCAACCTGACCATCCGCGACAGTTACGTCGAGGGCGACTGGGACGGGAAGACCACGGACTTCGACGCCATCCAGATGGACACCGCCGACCACGTCTGGATCGACCACAACCGCTTCACGCACATGGGCGACGGGCTGCTCGACATCCGCAAGGACAGCCGGTACATCACCGTCTCGTACAACCAGTTCGCCCAGCACAACAAGGCGTTCGGGATCGGCTGGACGACGAACGTCAGCACCGAGATCACCATCGACCACAACTGGTTCACCGGTACCAAGCAGCGCAACCCCTCGGCCGACAACTGCGCCTACGCCCACCTCTACAACAACTACGTCTCCGCGCAGGTCGCGGACGGCGACCCGGTGTGGACGTATGGCAACTGGGCGCGCGGCGCCACGAAGATGGTCATCGAGAACAGCTACTACCGGGACGTCCAGCACCCCTACCAGGCGGACGCCACCGCCCAACTCGTCGAGCGCGGCTCGATCCTGAGGAACACCACGGGCCGCACCGACACCTGGGGCGCCGCCTTCGACCCGCACGCCTTCTACCCGTACCGGCTGGACCGCGCCGCCGACGTGCCGCGGATCGTCACCCGCGACTCCGGCCCGCAGAAGGACATCGGCACCGGCACCGTGCTGCGGGTCCCCGCCGACTACGCCACCGTGCAGGCGGCCGTCGACGCCGTGCCGCAGGGCAACGACGGCCGGATCACCGTGCGCCTGGCGCCCGGCACCTACCGCGAGCACGTCCGGATCGGGAAGAACCAGCCGTACGTCTCCCTCGTCGGCACCGGCAGGGACCGTGCCGACACCCTGATCGTCTTCGACACCCCGCAGGGCGAACTCAAGCCGGACGGCACCACCCAGGGATCCACCGGCAGCGCCACCGTCCTGGTGGAGGGCCACGACTTCACGGCCGAGAACCTCACCTTCGCCAACGACTTCGACGAGGCCGCCGTGGAGATCAGCGGCGAGCAGGCGCTCGCCGTGAAGACCACCGGCGACCGGCTGACCTTCAGGAACACCGCCTTCCTCGGCAACCAGGACACCCTGATGACCGACACCCCGGCACTCACCCAGAAGGCCCGCGTCTACCTCACCGGCGCGTACGTCGAAGGCGACGTCGACTTCCTCTACGGCCGCGCCACCACCGTCGTCGAGAAGTCCGTGATCAAGGCGCTCAGCCGTGGCTCGGACACCAACAACGGCTACATCACGGCCGCTTCGACCTGGAAGGAGAACCCGTACGGCATCCTGATCACCCGCAGCCGGATCATCAGCGACGCCCCCGCGGACTCCTTCCACCTCGGCCGCCCCTGGCACCCGAGCGGCAACCCGGACGCGATCGGCCAGGTACTGGTCCGCGAGACGTCGCTGCCGGCCGCCGTCAAGGCGAGCCCCTGGTCCGACATGAGCGGCTTCCCCTGGCGGGAAGCCCGGTTCAGCGAGTACCGGACCTACGGTCCCGGCGCCGCCGCCACCCCGGACCGCCCCCAGATGTCCCCGGCCGACGCCGCGCTCCACGAGGTGGGCGACTACCTCGCGGGCGAGGACGGCTGGGCACCGCACCGCCGGCGCTGACGCCCCCCACCTGCACGGCGTACACGGCACACCCGTACCCACCCACAGAGAAGAGCCGAACCATGACCATTTCCAAGAAGTCCCGGGGGCGCGCCGCGGCAGCGGTCTCGCTGACCGCGATGCTCGCCCTGACGGCCACCGCGTGCGGGGACGACGGAGGCAGCTCCGGCACCGAGGGCAGCGGCAAGGGCGAGATCACCTTCTGGGACAACAACGGTGGCCCGCGCACCGAGATCTGGACCGAGATCATCAAGGATTTCGAGAAGGAGAACCCGGACATCAAGGTCAAGTACGTCCCGATCCCGATCGCCGACGTGCAGTCCAAGTACGACACCGCCATCGCGGGCGGCGGCCTGCCGGACGTCGGCGGCGTCGGTACGGCCTACCTCGCCAACATCGTCTCGCAGGAGGCGCTGGAGCCGGTCCAGGACCGGATCGAGAAGTCCTCGCTGAAGGGCAAGCTCGTCGAGGGCATGGTCGCCAGCGTCAAGGACGCCGGTGGCCGGGGCGACGACATGTACTCCGTGCCGACCTCCGCGAACAACGGAACCCTCTGGTACAGGACCGACCTCTTCCAGGCGGCCGGTCTGGACGCGCCCTCCACCTGGGCGAAGTTCTACGAGGCGGCCGACAAGCTGACCGACTCCAAGAACAACAAGTTCGGCTACACCATCAGAGGCGGGGCGGGCTCCATCGCCCAGGCCCTGGACGCCTCCTACGGCCAGTCCGGCATCACGGACTTCTGGAACGGCGACACGACGACGGTCAACGACCCCAAGAACGTCGCCGCGCTGGAGAAGTACGTCGGCCTGTTCAAGAAGGCGACGCCGTCCGCCGACGTCAACAACGACTTCACCAAGATGGTCGCGCAGTGGGACACCGGCACCATCGGGATGCTGAGCCACAACCTCGGCTCCTACCAGGACCACGTGAAGGCGCTCGGCAACGACAAGTTCGCCGGCATCCCGAACCCGGTCGGTGACAGCGGCACCCGCGTCCAGGTCTCCAACCCGGTCGACGGACTCGGCCTCTTCCGCAGCAGCAAGAACAAGACCGCGGCCTGGAAGTTCATCGAATTCGCCGCCTCGCACGCCTCCAACAGCAAGTGGAACGAGTCGGCCGGCGCCATCCCCGCCAACACCGAGGCCGCCCAGGACTCCTGGATCACCGCCTCCGAACCGACCGCGCTCGCGGCCAAGGCACTCACCGACGGCAGCACCAAGATCGTGAACCTGCCGTACTACCTGCCCGACTGGAACAACATCTCCAAGGCCGACAACGAGCCCGAGTTCCAGAAGCTGCTGCTCGGCAAGATCTCCGCGAAGGACTTCCTGGACAAGATCGCCGGCGAGCTGAACGCGGCCCAGAAGGAGTGGAAGGAGCTGGGCAACGGCTGACCGGCCGGACACCCACGCTCCCTGCGCACCACGACCCACCCCGAAGAACGGGAGCCGGCGGCGGCCCGGATCGCACCCGCCGCCGGCCCCCTCCACCCCCTCCACCCCCACACGCCCCAAGAGGCAGGAACCCCGTGTCACTCACCCGCAGACGGACGGCCGCCGCGCTCGCGGCCCTGCCCCTCGCCCTCGCCGCGGTCCCCGCCGAGGCGCGGGGACGGGAACCACGCCCCCGTCCCCGTACCGTGCACATCGCCGGCGACTCGACGGCCGCGCAGAAGTACTCCGACGCCGCGCCCGAGACGGGCTGGGGCATGGCCCTGCCCTTCTTCCTCGGCCACGGACTGCGCGTCGCCAACCACGCGATGAACGGCCGCAGTTCCAAGAGTTTCGTCGACGAGGGCCTGCTGGCCGCGCTGCTCCCCGACGTGCACCCCGGTGACCTCCTGTTCATCCAGTTCGGGCACAACGACGAGAAGACCACCGACCCGCTCCGCGGCACCGACCCCTGGACGACCTACCAGGACCACCTGCGCCTCTACGTCACCGAGGCCCGCGCCCGGCACGCCCGGCCCGTCCTGCTCACCCCGGTGGAACGTCGCCGCTTCGCCGACGACGGCACCGCCAAACCCAGCCACGGGGAGTACCCGGCGGCGATGCGCGCCCTGGCCGCCGAGGAGCGGGTCCCGCTGATCGACACCCAGGCGCTCACCCTGGCCCGCTGGCAGGAACTGGGGCCCGAGGCCACCCAGGACTACTTCAACTGGCTGGCGCCCGGCGTGTCGCCGAACTACCCGGACGGCGTGCAGGACAACACGCACCTCCAGCCTCGCGGCGCCGTCGACGTCGCCCGGACCACCGCCCGCGCCCTGCTGGACGCCCGGGTGCTCGGCCCCGGCGACGTGCGCCGGCTCGGCGCCCCCGTCCCGGCCCGGTGGATCACCTGGCCGCCGCCGCAACCCTGACTTCCGCCCCACCGGAACAGCACCGCCGCACCACTCGTACGGAGCCCGTCCCCTCCGGCGCTCCGGCGTCACGTTTCTCGTTTCCCGCTCTGCCTCTCTTCCCGACGAACCGAAGGAATCCGATGCCCGCACGCATACGTCACCTCCGTGCCATCACCGTGGTGATGGGCTGCGCCTCCCTCGCCCTCGCCGTGTCGTTGCCGGCCCAGGCCGCCTCCCGGCCGCACTCGAAGCCGATCGAGCGCGCCGTGCTGCCCGCCAACGACGGCTGGGCCGCCGCGGACGGTTCGACCACCGGCGGTTCGGCCGCCACCCGCGACCACGTCTACACGGTCACCAACCGCGCGGAGCTGATCGCCGCGTTCGAGGACGCGGGCGACGCCCCCAAGATCGTCAAGATCGCCGGGACCGTCCACGGCAACTCCGACGTGAACGGGACCCCCATCGGCTGCGAGGACTACTACACCGGCGGCTACACCCTGGAGAAGTACCTCGCCGCCTACGACCCGGCGGTCTGGGGCACCGACGCCGTGCCCAGCGGCCCGCTGGAGGACGCCCGCGCCGCCTCCGCCGCCCTCCAGGCGGCGGCCGTCAACGTGCCCGTCCCCTCCAACACCACCCTGATCGGCGTCGGCGACGACGCCACCGTCATCGGGGCCAGCCTCCAGATCAAGGACGTCTCGAACGTCATCGTCCGCAACCTGAGCTTCGAGGACACCTACGACTGCTTCCCGCAGTGGGACCCGACCGACACCGAGACCGGGGCCTGGAACTCGGAGTACGACAACCTCGTCGTCACCAACTCCTCCCACGTCTGGGTCGACCACAACACCTTCAGCGACGGCGACCGCCCCGACTCGGCCCAGCCGTACTACTTCGGGACGGTCTACCAGCAGCACGACGGGCTCTTCGACATCGTGCGCGGCGCCGACCTGGTCACCGTCTCGTGGAACGTCCTCAAGGACCACGACAAGACGATGCTCATCGGGAACAGCGACAGCGCGGGCGCGACCGACCGGGGCAAGCTCCGGGTGACCCTGCACCACAACCTCTTCCAGAACCTGAAGGAGCGCGCCCCGCGCGTCCGCTTCGGCCAGGTCGACTCGTACAACAACCACTTCGTGGCCCAGACCGGGCACGCGTACGGCTACTCCTACGGCATCGGCATCGAGTCCCAGCTCGTCGCGGAGCACAACGCGTTCACGCTCTCCGCGGACCACGACCCGGCGCTCATCCTGAAGAAGTGGAAGGAGTCCCCGCTGACGGCCGGCGACAACTACGTCAACGGTAAGAAGACCGACCTGATCGCCGTCCACAACGCGGGCGTTCCCGCCGAGCAGTTGGCCTCGGGCGCCGGCTGGACCCCGGTCCTGCGGACCAAGGTCGACTCGCCGCGCGCCGTCCCGGCGCTCGTGGACCGCGAGGCCGGAGCCGGCGGCCACTGCTGACCACGTCCGCCCGGGCCTGCCCAGGCCCGCCCCGGGCGGACCTCCACCGGCGGGAGAGCGTGCGGACTGTGCGGGTCCGCGCCTCTCCCGCTCCCGTTCGCGGGCCCCCGCGGCGAGCGCGCGTGCCGGGCGTCGCCGACAGGCGGGACGTCCGACACACGCCTCAGAACACCCCGCCGCTCGCGAAGACGCCCGTGTCGAAGGCGCCGCGCACGGTGAAGTCGTCGCCGCTCACGTCCCGTTCGCCCTCCGCGTGGTTGTACTGCCCCGCAAAGGTGAGGGTGGCCGCCGGGGCGGTCCTGCCCGGCCGCAGGGTCCAGCGGAACACGAGGAAGCCGCCCTCCTCGCCCATGGAGGTGGCGTAGTCGTCCGTGTGGCCGGACGTCCACGATCCCGTCTTGGTCACCCCGTCGGTCAGCGCGACGCGCAGCTCGACCGTGAGGGAGGTGAGCGGTCGCGCCGCGGTCACCACGACGTCGCTCTGTGCCCAGTACGCGTTGCTCCCGGCGTTCACCGTGCCGTGCGTGGACACCGGGCCGTTGGCCGGGGGGAGCTGGCCGCCGCGCTCGCCGGAGGTCGCCGGCGCCGCTCCCGTACGGTCCGGTGCGGACGCCACGGGCTGACCGGACCTGCCGTCGCGGCCCGTCCACGCGACGGCGAGCGAGACCGCCACGAGCACCCCGCAGACCGCCACCGTCGCCGCCGCGATCCGTAGCCTCGGCATCGGCGCGCGCGGCGGACGGGCCACCCGCCCGGGCGGGTCCTGCGCCATCCCGCGCTCGACCCGCGCCCACATCCGCTCGCGGTCCGGGTGGTGTTCCAGCGCCGCTCCGCGGAGGCGTTCCCGCAACTCCTCGTCCATCAATGCCTTCCTCCGCCGGGCTGCCCCGCCACGGCCACCCGTGCGGGCGCCGGTCCCGCCCCGGGGCCCAGCAGCCGCTGCAACTCCGCCAGGCCCCGGGACGTCTGGCTCTTGACCGTACCGACCGATATCCCGAGGACCAACGACGTGTCCCGCTCGGACAGGTCGAACGCGTGCCGCAGCACGACGCAGGCCCGTTTCCTGAACGGCAGCCTACGCAGCGCCTCCTGGACGTCCACCACGGTGGTCACGTCGGGATCGTCGACGGAGAACCCGTCCCCGCCACCGGAGCGCGGCGCCCAGAAGAGCGCGATCCTGCGGCGCTCACGCACCGCACTGCGAATCCGGGTGCGCGCCAGGTTGGCGACGACCCCGCGCGCGTACGCGACAGGGTGATCGGCCTCCCTCATCCGGTCCCAGCGGTGCCAGAGGGCCATCATGGCGTCAGCCGCCAGATCATCGGCCGCATCCGCCTCGCCTGTCAACAGATGGGCGAGACGGGCCAGTTCGGCGTAGTGCGCCTCGAAGAACCGATGGAACTCGGCGGCAGCGGCAGCGTCGACCACAGTGCCCACGGGTACCTCTCCCTGCTCTCGAATCCCTGTACGCGAACCGCGGTGGCTGTGTACGTTCCCTCAGCGGCACCCAGGGGTGCGAGCGGTGCGAGAGCGTACCAGCGCACCTCCCGAGCGCCTGAACGGGGTGTCACTCCAAGTAAGGCGTAACACGGCGAAAACCTGAACCCCCTTTCCACGAGGGAACATTCAGTCACTCGCCCCGCAGACCCGCCACCTCATGAAGGAGAGCCATGCCGGACACGCCACAGGCGCCGGAAGTCCCGCAGACACCGCAGACGCCGCAGACGGCGAATGCCGCACCGGACGCCGCACCCGCCGGGGGGCCCGCCGCCCCCGCGAACGCGCTGGACCGATGGTTCGCGATCACCGCACGCGGATCGAACCTCGGCCGCGAGATACGCGGCGGCTTCGCGACCTTCTTCACCATGGCGTACATCCTGGTCCTCAACCCGATCATCCTCGGATCGGCCGAGGACAAATTCGGCGCCCACCTCTCCACGCCCCAACTCGTCACCGTCACCGCGCTGGTGGCCGCCGTGATGACGGCGATCATGGGACTCGGCGGCAACCTCCCGCTCGCCATCGCCGCCGGCCTCGGCCTCAACGCGGTCGTCGCGTTCCAGATCGCCCCGCTGATGAGCTGGCCCGACGCGATGGGCCTGGTCGTCCTCGAAGGACTCATCATCTGCGTCCTGGTCGTCACCGGGCTGCGCGAGGCCGTGATGCGGGCGATCCCGCCCGCCCTCAAGCAGGCCATCAGCGTCGGCATCGGGCTCTTCATCGCGTTCATCGGCTTCGTCGACGCCGGGTTCGTCACCCGTATCCCCGGCGAGACGGGCTCGACGCCCGTACAGCTCGGCTCGGCCGGACACCTCACCGGCTGGCCGGTGCTGGTCTTCTGCGTCGGCGTGCTGCTCACCGTCGCCCTGATGGTCCGCAAGGTGAAGGGCGCCATCCTCATCAGCATCGTCGTCAGCACCGTGCTGGCGATCGTCGTCAACGAGATCGCCGACATCGCGCCGGCCGCCTGGGGCCTGACCGTCCCCTCGGTCCCCGACGACCTCGTCGCCGCACCCGACTTCGGGCTCGTCGGCTCCTTCAGCCTCTTCGGCGCCTTCCAGCAGGTCGGCGTGGTGACCATCGTCCTGCTGATCTTCACCCTGATCCTCAGCGACTTCTTCGACACCATGGGCACGGTCGTCGGCGTCTCCCAGGAGGCCGGGCTGCTCGACGAGAAGGGCGACGTCCCGAACATCGGCCGCGTCCTCCTGATCGACGGAGCCGCCGCCGCCGTGGGCGGAGCCGCCTCCGCCTCCTCCAACACCGCCTACATCGAGTCCGCGGCGGGCGTCGGCGAGGGCGCCCGTACCGGCTTCGCCTCCCTGGTCACCGGCGCGCTCTTCGCCGTCGCGCTCTTCCTCACCCCGCTGGCCACCGTGGTTCCGGCCCAGGCCGCGGCACCCGCGCTCATCGCGGTCGGCTTCCTGCTGATGTCCCAGGTCCGCCACATCGAGTGGGAGAGCTACGAGATCGCCATCCCGGCGTTCCTGACGATCGCCGTCATGCCGTTCACGTACTCGATCACCAACGGCATCGGCGCCGGCTTCCTCGCCTACGTCGTGATCAAGGCCGCACTCGGCAAGGCGCGGGAGGTCCACTGGCTGCTCTGGGCCACCTCGGCCCTGTTCCTGGTGTACTTCGCGATCGACCCGATCGAGCAGCTGCTCGGCGTGAAGTGAGCCCGGGGCGCACGACCGGCTGAAGCGGGGCGGGAGTCCGGGGCGCGCCTCTCAGCCCCCGGACACCCGCCCCGCCGCCGGTCATACCGGTGAAGTCGGATATGGTGCCCGCTCCGAACGCCCGTCCACGGGCGCCGCCTTCCGTGCTCGCGCGTACCGACCGAGCGGGGGCACGGGCCGCGGCCGGACGTACGAATCCGAATGGGGTGGGGGATTGTCCAAACACCGGTTGTCCAAGAAGGGCCGCTACATCGCCTGGGGGACGGCGGCGGCCGTGGCCGTCGTGGGGTCCGGGATCGTGGCCCAGACCTCGATGGCGGCCACCGCCTGGCCCGCGCAGAAGACCTTCACGGGCCAGGCCTTCGACACCTGCACCGCGCCGTCGCTCGCCGCGATGAAGGCGTGGAAGGCCGACAAGTTCTACGGCGCCGCCGCCGTCTACATCGGCGGCAAGAACCGGGGCTGCGCCCAGCCCAACCTGACCTCGTCCTGGGTGAAGTCGGTCAACTCCACCGGCTGGAAGCTCATCCCGCTCTACGTGGGCGCCCAGCCGCCCTGCCAGAAGAGCGCGAACCCGGAGAAGCTGACCGCCGCCACCGCGGTCTCCCTCGGCGTCAAGGACGGCAACGACGCGGTCGCCAAGGCCGCGGCGCTCGGCATGAAGGCCGGCAGCCCGGTGTACCTCGACATCGAGCCGTACACGATCACGGACAAGGCCTGCAACGACGCGGTGCTGAGCTACGTACGCTCGTTCACCAAGACGCTGCGCGCCAAGACCTACCGGGCCGGGTTCTACGGCTTCAGCAGTTCCAGCGCCAAGGCCATCGCCACGGCGACGAACAAGACCGACCTGCCGGGCAACCTCTGGTACGCGCTCTGGGACGGCAAGGCCACCACCACGACCGACTGGCCGTGGGCCAAGACGCTGTACACCGACCACAGCCGCGGTCATCAGTACATGGTCAACAGCAAGGAGAAGCGCGGCGGTTACACCCTCACCGTGGACCGCGACGCCTGGGACGCCCCGGTCGCCGTCGTCGGCTGACCCCTCGCGAACCGCGCGACCGGGTGGCACGCCGAACGGGCCGGTTTCCCCTCCGGGGAGCCGGCCCGTTCACATGGGGTCTCACCCCGCGAGCGCCGCCTCCATCATCTTCTTGGCGACCGGCGCCGCCAGGCCGTTGCCGCTGACCTCGGAACGGGCTGCCCCCGAGTCCTCCACGACCACGGCGACCGCCACCTCCTTGCCCGAGGTGTCGTCCTTGGCGTACGAGGTGAACCAGGCGTACGGGGTGTTCTCGTTGCCCACGCCGTTCTGGGCCGTACCCGTCTTGCCCCCCACCTCGGCGCCGTCGATCCGCGCGTTGGTGCCCGTACCGTCCTCGACCACCGTCACCATCGCGCTGCGCAGCTGTGCGGCGGTCGACTCCGACACCACCCGCTCGGTGTCGCCGTCCGGGTACTCCTGGAGTGTCGAACCCTTGGAGTCGGTCACCGAGGAGACCATGTGCGGCGCCGCCAGCTCACCGCCGTTGGCGAGCGCCGCGGAGACCATCGCCATCTGCATCGGGGTGGCCGTGACCTCGAACTGGCCGATGCCGGTGAGCGCGGTCTGCGCGCTGTCCATCTTCTTCGGGTACACGCTCGTCGAGGCGCGCACCGGCACGTCGAGCTTCTCGGTGTCGAACCCGAACTTCTCCGCCATCGCCCTCAGCTTCTCCTGGCCGAGGTCGGCCGCCACCTTGGCGAAGACGTTGTTGCAGGAGTACTGGAGCGCCGTGCGCAGGGTGGCGTTCTCGCAGGGAGCGGAGGCGCTCTCGTTGCTCAGCACGGTCGTGGTGCCGGGCAGGGTGTAGGGGTCGGGGCTGTCGGTGGGCTGGTCCACCGAGTCGTACAGGCCGTTCTCCAGCGCCGCCGAGGCCACCACCAGTTTGAACGTCGACCCGGGCGCCAGCGGCTGCCGCAGGGCACGGTTGACCAGCGACTTGTCGGGGTCGTCCAGCAGCTTCTGCCACGCGTCCTGGTCCGTCGTCCCGCTGATCGTCGACGGGTCGTACGAGGGGGTGGAGACCATGCCGAGGATGCGGCCGGTCTTCGGGTCCATCGCGACCGCCGCGCCCTTGTCGTCGCCGAGCGCCTCGTACGCGGCCTTCTGCACGGCCGGATCGATCGTCGTCAGCACGTCGCCGGGGGTGGCCGCCTCCCCGGTGATCACGTCGGAGGCGTTCTTCAGCCGGTCGTCCGTGCCGTCGAGCACCGAGCCGTAGATGCCCTCCAGCTGGGTGGATCCGTACGCCTGCGAGCCGTAACCGGTGACGGCGGCGTACAGCTCCCCGTCCGTGTAGGTGCGCTTGTACGCGAGATCTCCGCTCTCCGTCCTCTGCGATCCGGTGACCGGGGAGCCGGCCACGATGATGTCACCGAGCGGCCGCGCGTACTGCGCGATGGTGTTCCGCCGGTTGTTGTCGTTGTCCGCGAGCGCCTTCGCGTCGTACACCTGCACCCAGCTCGCCCGCACCAGCAGCGCGAGAACCAGGAGCAGGCAGAAGACCGAGGTTCGCCTGATCGTCTTGTTCATCCCCCCGGGGGACGAACGGGGGAGCGGCGGATGTTCCCGCTTGTGCCGCTTCTCACCGATTTCTCACGCGCCCCGCCCGCCGTGCCCGGACCTCGCCGCATGTCGGCTCAGAGGCGGCGGGTCGCCAGCGTCAGGCGGTCGCGGGCGTCGAAGAGGGCGTCCTTTACCGTCTGCTCGTGGGCGGGGGTGAGCCGGGCGACCGGCACCGAACAGCTGATGGCGTCGCGCGAGGGCGTCCGGTACGGGATCGCCACACCGAAGCACCGCAGCCCCAGCGTGTTCTCCTCGCGGTCCACCGCGTACCCCTGCTCGCGGATGGTGTGCAGCTCCTCGATGAGCTGCTCGCGGTCGGTCAGGGTGTGCTCGGTCAGCGCCGGGAGCGTCTCGGGCAGCATTTTGCGCACCTGCTCGTCGCTGTAGGTGGCCAGCAGCGCCTTGCCCAGCGAGGTGGAGTGCGCGGGCAGCCGGCGTCCGACCCGGGTGAACGGGCGGAGGTAGTGCTGGGACTGCCGGGTCGCGAGGTAGACCACGTTGGTGCCGTCGAGCCGGGCCAGGTGGATGGTCTCCGTGGTGTCGTCGGAGAGCCGGTCGAGGGTGGGGCGGGCTGCGGCCACCACCTCGTCGCCGTCGATGTACGACGTGCCGACCAGCAGGGCGCGTACCCCGATGCCGTACCGGGTGCCGGTGGCGTCGGTCTCCACCCACCCGAGCTCGACCAGGGTGCGCAGCAGCATGTAGAGGCTGGACTTGGGGTAGCCCACCGCTTCCTGCACGGCGGCGAGGGAGTGCATCCCGGGTCGCCCCGCGAAGTATTCGAGGAGCTCCACCGTCCGTACCGCGGACTTGACCTGCGCCCCACCAGACTCGGCAGTCGACATCGCCCTCGCCCCTTCCCAACTTCTTCGAAATCCCGTGACTTCGCCGTGACTTCTTGCCTGTGACTTCTTGCCAACGCGGAACGCCCGGAAATAGAGTTCCAGGACATTCACGATGAGGAACGCCGTTCAGAATACCGAACAACTTCCTGGCGTGTGGCAGAGAGTACGGAAGGGAAAACGGTGGCAGCAGCACCAGTCTGGAGCGTCGACCCCCGCACCGGGAACCCGCGCGAGCAGGTTGCGGTGGAGGCTACAGCGGAGGAGGTCGACCGCGTGGTGCGGGCGGCGCACGCCGTCCGCGACGCCCTCGCCGACCGCACCGTACGCGCCGCCTTCCTGCGCACCGCGGCCGACCTGCTCGCCGGGGCCAAGGAGTCCGTCGTGGCGACCGCCGACGCCGAGACCGCGCTCGGCGCGACC
The DNA here is from genome assembly GCF_053592415.1 of Streptomyces sp. NPDC002690. NCBI lineage: Bacteria > Bacillati > Actinomycetota > Actinomycetes > Kitasatosporales > Streptomycetaceae > Streptomyces > Streptomyces sp. NPDC002690. The sequence goes on from NZ_JBSFVR010000072.1 coordinate 24,445, forward strand.
CGGCTGACCGGCGAACTCGCCCGCACGGCAGCCCAGTTGCGGGCGTTCGCCGAGGTCGTCGAGGAGGGTGCCTTCCTCGACATCCACATCGACCACGAGGACGCCGGCCGCACCCCGCCCTGGCCCGACCTGCGCCGCTGGAAGATCCCGCTCGGCGTCGTCGCCGTCTACGCGGCCAGCAACTTCCCGCTCGCCTTCTCCGTCCCCGGCGGCGACACCGCGAGCGCGCTGGCCGCGGGCTGCCCGGTCGTCGTCAAGGCCCACCCCGACCACCCGGCCACCTCCGAGCTGACCGCCTCCCTGCTCCGCCGGGCCGCCGCCACGCACGGGCTGCCCGAGGAGATCGTCGGGCTGGTGCACGGCTTCGAGGCCGGCATCGAACTCGTCCGCCACCCGTTGATCTCCGCCGCCGGCTTCACCGGCTCGATCCGCGGCGGACGCGCTCTCTTCGACGCGGCGGCGGCCCGGCCCGCACCCATCCCCTTCCACGGCGAACTCGGTTCCCTCAACCCCGTCGTCGTCACCGAGGCCGCCGCGGCCGAGCGCGGCGAGCAGATCGGAGCCGGTCTCGGCGGCTCCATGACGATGAGCGCCGGACAGTTCTGCACCAAGCCCGGACTGGTCCTGGTCCCGGCGGGCGAGGACGGCGACGCGCTGGTCAAGACCCTCACCGCGACCGTCGGCGACACCGCCCCCGCCGTCATGCTCGACCACCGGATGCGGGACGCCTTCGTCGCCGGAGTACGCGAACGGGCCGCCCTCCCCGACGTGGAAGCGCCCGTCACCCCGGGCGACGGCGGCGAACACGCCGTGGCCTCCGGCTTCCTCACCGTCCCGGCCGCCCGCCTCGCCGAGGACGGCCCGCACGAGGCGCTCCTGGAGGAGTGCTTCGGCCCGGTCACCGTCGTCGCCCGGTACGGCTCCGAGGACGAGATCACCGCCGTACTCGGCCGCCTCCCCGGCAACCTCACCGCCACCCTGCACATCTCCGGCGAGGAGGAGGCGGGCGCCGCCGCCCCGCTCCTCGCCGCCCTCACCCCGCTCGCCGGGCGGGTACTCGTCAACGGCTGGCCCACCGGTGTCGCCGTCGCGCCCGCCCAGCACCACGGCGGCCCCTACCCGTCGACCACGTCCACCTCGACCTCGGTCGGCGCGACCGCCATCGAGCGCTGGCTGCGCCCGGTGACGTACCAGTCGACCCCCGAGGGTCTCCTCCCGCCCGAACTCCACGACGACAACCCGCTGGGCCTGCCCCGCCGGGTGAACGGATGACGAACATGACCGTGCGCATTCCCGAACTCCCCTTCGAGCTGGAGCCGTTCGGCCCCGAGGGCAAGTGGACCTACGAGGACGGCGCGCTGACCGGCCACGCGGGTGCCCAGCAGGACCGCTTCGTCCCGCCCGGCGGCGACTCCCTCGAACCGACGAGTGACGCACCGCGCCTCCTCGGCACTCCGCCGCCCGGCGACTTCCAGCTCGTCGCCCGGGTGAAGACCGCGTTCGCGGGTGCCTACGACGCCGGAGTCCTCTACCTCCATGTCGGGGAGCACGACTGGGCGAAGATTTGCCTGGAACTCTCGCCCGCCGTGCCCACCATCTGCACGGTGGTCACCCGGGGCGTCTCCGACGACGTCAACTCCTTCACCGTGGAAGGCGACACCTTCTGGCTGCGGCTCAGCCGCAACGGCGGCGCCTTCGCCTTCCACGCCTCGCCGGACGGTGTCACCTGGACCTTCGTCCGCGTCTTCGCCCTCGGCGACCCGGAGGCCACGGCCACCGCCTCGGTCGGCTTCCTCGTCCAGGCACCCGTGGGCGACGGATCCGAGTCCACCTTCGACCGGATCGCCTTCCGCCCGGAGGGCGTCGCCGACCTGCGTGACGGCAGCTGAACGCTCCGCCCGCCGTTCCTGGGCGTGTCCGCCCCGACCCCGGCCCCTGCCCGCCGCCTCC
>NZ_JBSFVR010000073.1:0-26389 GCF_053592415.1 Streptomyces sp. NPDC002690
GGTTCCCCGGCCGGCCGTCGGCGCTTTCGGCCACGCCCCGGCCCGGGGAGGCCCGTCCGGCGCGGTTCCTCCGGATCGGCTTCCGCGGACGGTTTCCGCGTACGGCTGGCGCCTTTACGCCACCGTCGCCGCGCGCCCGGCGTACGTACGCCAGTCCCGAAGCGGGCGGAGCACCCTCCGCAGCGGTCCCGCCCGCCCGCAGGTTCCCTGTATATGGACATGCAGACCGCTTGCTGGCTGAATGGACGGGACGGCGCAGATCGCGGCGGCGACGGATCGTGCGGAGGCAGGGCATGGGCGGGAGCGGACCCACCCCCACGGCGACGGCAGGGCTCCAGCGGCTCTTCGAGGGGCGGCGGCTCACCCCGACCCAACGCCGGATCGCCCACTCCCTGGTACGCCGGGCCGCCGACGCCCCCTTCCTCTCCAGCGTCGAACTCGCCGAACTGGCCGGGGTCAGCCAGCCCTCCGTCACCCGGTTCGCCGTCGCCCTCGGCTTCGACGGATACCCCTCGCTCCGCAAGCACCTGCGGGAGACCGTGCCCGCCGACGCCGGCCGGGAAGCGGGCGCCGAGGACCCGTACGCGTACAACGCCTACCAGCAGGCGGTCCACGCCGAGATCGAGAACCTGCGCCACCTCTCCGAACTCCTCGCCGACCCGGAGCCCGTGGAGCGGGCCGGGCGGCTGCTGGCCGCGTCGACCCCGCTGCCGGTGCTCGGGCTGCGCGCCGCGTCGTCCCAGGCCCGGGGGTTCGGCTACTTCGCCGCGAAGGTGCACCCCGACGTCCGGGTGCTCGACGAGGGCGGCTCGATGCTGCACGACCGCATCGACACCGCCCGCCGGGCCGGCGCCGAGGTGCTCCTCTGCTTCGCGCTGCCCCGCCACCCGAGGGAGACCCTGGACGCGCTCGGCCACGCCCGGGACCAGGGGCTCACCACGGTGACGGTGGCCGACTCCGTGTTCGCCCCGGTCGCCGCACTCAGCGACCTGCTCATCCCCGCCCCGGTCGGCACCGGCCTCGCCTTCGACACCGCCTGCGCCCCGATGCTGCTCGGCCGGGTCCTGCTGGAGGCCATGTGCGACGGGCTGCCGGACGCGCAGGCCCGGCTGGAAGCCTTCGACGCACGGGCGGCGGCGCGGGGGCTGTTCGTGGAGTGACGGACCGCCAAGGCTGTCCGGCCGTGCCCCCGCGCGCCGTGCATCCTCCCCGCGTCCGTCATATGTGCCGATTCTCAGACGGGACTCAGATACAGCCACTAGTCTCCGCGCCCAGAGGAGCCGGCCGAGGCGCCGGGAACACGCGGAGAGGGGTACGGACATGGGGCGCGGAGCACAGTCGTTGGCGAGGGTGGCCGTGATCGTGCGGGCCGGGGCCGCACCCCTGTGGTGGCCGGGGCTCCTGGTGGTCGTGGTGGGGGCGCTCGTTCCCGCCGGGACGGGGCGCCGGATCGGGCTGCTCGCGGGCGCGGCGCTCTTCGTCGTGACGCTCGCCGTGGTGGCGACGGCCGGGGTCAAGCGGTACGCGGAGCTGGGCAAGGGCGCCGCCAGGGCCGGGCGCACCGACGTGCTCCAGAACCGGGCCGTGACGGTGCGGAACTGGCGGCGGACGTACCGGTGGTGGCTGCTCGGCGCCTTCCTGGTCGCCCTGGGCGTCGGCTTCCTGCTGCCGGGGGCCGGCGGGATGGTGCTGGCCGGGGCGGGCGCGGGGCTGTGGCTGCGGGCGTCGCGCATCGGGCGGCTCGAACAGCGCGAGGACGTCCTCTACTGGGTGCGCACGGACTGGGTGAAGCGCGGCCGGGCGGCCGGCAAGCAGGTGAAGGCGTACCGGACGACCGGACCGGTGGCGGGCGACGCGCTGGCGGGCGGACGGCGGCGGGTCTCCGTGTGAGACCGGCTCCGGCACGGACGCCGGCATGAAAGCGCCGCTGCCGCGCGTCCCCTCCACGCGAGGGGCCGGCGGCAGCGGCGCGTCCGGGTACCGGAAGGCGGTCCTCAGACCTCCAGATCGGCCTCGATCCGCTTCAGCTGGTGACGGGCCATCGCGAGGTTGGCGCGGTTGGCGTCCAGGACCAGGTAGAGGAAGAGCCCGTTGCTGCCGCGGGTCTTGAGCAGCCGGATCATGTGGTACTGGCTGCTCAGCGTGATCAGGATGTCCTCGATGTCCTCCTTGAGGCCGAGGTGCTCCATGGTGCGCAGCTTGGCGCGGACGACGTCGGTGTTTCCGGCGGCCGCGACTTCGAGGTTGAAGTCCTTGCCGCCGCCGAGGGTGCCCAGAGCCATGCCGCTGGTGTAGTCGACGAGAGCGACACCGAGGGATCCCTCGATGGACGACATTGCTTCCTTGAGCGCGGTTTCGGTGTTGGCCATGAGTGCTCGTTTCCTTTCCCTGACCGGTCGGGACGACCGGATCCTCTTCTGAGTGATGGTTCTGTTCCTGGCTGTGGAGTGTGGGGGCACCCTGGCCCCGTCCCGGGCGCCCTACACGGGGCGTTGCGGCAGCGTGCGGTTCTGCGGGGGGCGGGCCGGCGGCGGGGGCGGTGTCCGCTCGACGCGGTCCAGGGCGGAGTCGACGAGTTCCCCGACCCGGGCGCTCGCCCTGCGGCCTTCCAGGTGGAGGCGGCCGACGTTGACGCGGTCCTCGGCGAGTAGCGTCAGTACGGCGGACGAGCCCGCGGCGTAGGTCGCGATGTAACCGGACTCGCCCCGGACCAGGAGTTCGCGGAAGCCGGCGCGGCCGGTCGCCTCCGTCATCCTGATCGCGACGCCGAGTGCGGCGGCCGTCAGGGCGGCGACCCCTTCGGCCTCCACGCCCGGGGTGTCGTGGGCCAGCACCAGACCATCGGTGCTGGCTGCCAGCGCACCGCCGATGAGGGGCACCCGGGCCCGTAGCCGCTGGAGTTCGTCGAGGACGTCCTGCAGTTCAGCCTCGGGCACCATCAGCTGTCTCCTCCCGGCACGCTGTCTGAGCGCGCGTATCACAAGGCCTCCAATGCATCTCGGAGCCGGCGCAGCAGAGCGACGTCCGGGTCGGACGTGACATCGGGGAGCGCGATCCGGCCGGGCACGGCAGCGCCCGGCAGCACCTGCTTGACGACGGGCTCGACGAGTCCGGCGGCGGCGAGCCTCCGCAGGTCGACCAGGGTGTGGAACGCCGAACGGCCCAGGACCTGGGCGATGTCGGAGGCCGTCCGTACGCCGTCGACCAGTTCCAGGACGTGCCGCTGACGCGACGGAACCGGGGTGTCCACGAGGTGCGCGGCGCGGACGAGGGGGGAGCTGTCGGTCAGGGCGTCCGGCCAGATCCGGTCCAGCAGCTCCCGGCGCCGGAGCGTCTCGCGCTCGACGGCGCCCACGGCGACGGGCCGGACGGGCCCGATCCAGTGGGACACGCCGTACCGGAAACGGGTCGGCGTGCGTGTGGGGGCGAGGACGAAGAAGGCGGCGTCGTAGAGTGCGCCCAGGTGGCACAACTCCAGGGCCCCGCCCGGGACATGACCGCTGTCCACCAGATAGCGGCCGACCCGCCGACCGGCCCCCGCCTGGGCGACCGCGTCCCACCAGCGTTCGTGGCGCAGGGCCCCGCCCGTGGTGAGCAGGACGTCGATGCCGGGGGTGGACGGGCTCTCCGCGTGCACCACCTTCCCGTCGGCGAGGTAGAGCGTGCCGCGGTCGCGCATCAGGGCACCGGTGGCCCGTTCGGCGGCCAGACGCTGGAGCATCGGCGACAGGACGGCTGCCTGGTCCACCTCGGGGGCCGTCGTCCTGGTGCTCATGCCAGGACCAGCCGCTCGGCCAACTCGCCCAGGCGTATCCGGGCGAGGGCGAGGTTGCCGTCGGCCCGGTCCAGCCAGAGGTGGAGGAAGACGCTGCTGTCGAAGACCGTCTCCACGAAGCGGATCACGTGGTACCCGGTGTGCGTCGTGATGATGACGTCCTCCACCGGAAGTCCGGTGCGGCCGTGCCCGTCCGTGCGCCCGTCGGTGTAAGGGCTGAGGGTGAACGCGGGTTGCTCGGCCGCCATGCGGGCCACCTCGGCGGTCTCCGCGGCGGTGGCCTCGTGGTCGCCGTTGGGCGAGTCACCGATGGTGCCGAGGGCGAGGCCGCTCGTCCAGTCGACGACCGCGGCGCCCCGGGCTCCGGGCAGCCTCATGACTTCGAGCAGGCACTCGTCGATTCCCGGCACCGCGGCTTCCCCTCCAGGCAATGGTGTACGGAGCTGTGAGCCTGAGGCTACGCACCGTGGCTGGCCCCGGGGGGGTGGTTTGGCATTTTCCAGTGGTACATGCGGCGGGCGGTGTAGGGGAATTGAGGAGAAGGAGTAAGGGAGAAGTCTGACAAAGGGTTGGTTGCGGACGGAAGGTCGCACGGATGATTGATCGATCTGCTCCGGTTCTCTGCCGTATCAGCCCCTTTGTGTCCGGAGGGTGGACAGGTGAAAGTTGCTGGTGTCCGAAAACCTCTGGTTGGCCTGATCGTTGCGAGGGGCGTCCGGTCGGCTCCCGTGTGTCACGTGTCAGCTTTTCCCGCCGGTTCCAGGCCTCGTTCCGGGCCCCGTTCCAGGCCCCTTCCCGTCCGCCGCGCTCCGCCCCGAACCGGCCGCATCGGCACCCTCCGCCGCACCGGGCACCCTCCCGTCACCCTCGTCGCGCCCCTCCGGCGACTTCCTGCGTACGGCTCCGGCGCGTCCCTCCTCGCGCCTCCGCCGCCCACCGTTGACTAGAACTATTCATCGCATCAGGATGTGAATGGATGATTTACGGCCGGCCCGCCGGGGCCTGCCGGAAATCCGCCGGGCCCCCGCCGGGCCCGCCGGGACGTACGCCGGGAGTACAAGGAGGCGCACCATGTCAGGACCCCGCCCCGTCAGGGCCGCGCGCGGCACCGAACTGAGCACCCTGGGCTGGCAGCAGGAGGCCGCCCTGCGCATGCTCCAGAACAACCTGGACCCCGAGGTCGCCGAACACCCCGACAAACTGGTCGTCTACGGCGGCACCGGCAAGGCCGCCCGGGACTGGCGCAGTTACGACGCCATGGTCCGTACGCTGCGCACCCTCAAGCAGGACGAGACGATGCTCGTCCAGTCCGGCCGCCCGGTCGGCGTGATGCAGACCCACGAGTGGGCCCCGCGCGTGCTGCTCGCCAACTCCAACCTGGTGGGCGACTGGGCGAACTGGGAGGAGTTCCGCCGCCTGGAGGCGCTCGGCCTCACCATGTACGGCCAGATGACCGCCGGTTCCTGGATCTACATCGGCACCCAGGGCATCCTCCAGGGCACCTACGAGACCTTCGCCGCGGTCGCCGCCAAGAGGTTCGGCGGCACCCTCGCCGGGACCATCACCCTCACCGCGGGACTCGGCGGCATGGGCGGCGCCCAGCCGCTCGCCGTCACCATGAACGACGGCGTCGCGATCTGCGTGGACTGCGACCCGCGCGCCATCGAGCGCCGGATCGAGCACCGCTACCTCGACGTACGGGCGGACGGTGTGGCGCACGCCCTCGCGCTCGCCACCGAGGCCCGCGACGCCCGCAGGCCGCTTTCGATCGGGCTTCTCGGCAACGCGGCCGAGATCCTGCCCGAACTGCTCGCGGCCGGGGCGCCCGTCGACATCGTCACCGACCAGACGAGCGCCCACGACCCGCTGGCGTACCTGCCGCTCGGCGTCGAGTTCGACGAGATGGCCGCGTACGCCGCCGAGAAGCCCGCCGACTTCACCCGCAGGGCCCGCGAGTCGATGGCCCGGCACGTGGAGGCGATGGTCGGCTTCATGGACGCCGGGGCCGAGGTCTTCGACTACGGCAACTCGATCCGGGGCGAGGCCAAACTCGCCGGCTACGAACGGGCCTTCGACTTCCCCGGCTTCGTCCCCGCCTACATCCGGCCGCTCTTCTGCGAGGGCAAGGGGCCGTTCCGCTGGGCGGCGCTCTCCGGGGAGGCCGCTGACATCCACCGCACCGACCGGGCGATGCTCGACCTCTTCCCGGAGAACGAGTCGTTGCGCCGCTGGATCGAACTCGCCGGTGAACGTGTCCACTTCCAGGGCCTGCCCGCCCGGATCTGCTGGCTCGGCTACGGCGAACGCGACAGGGCCGGCGAGCGCTTCAACGACATGGTCGCGAGCGGTGAACTCGCCGCCCCCCTCGTCATCGGCCGCGACCACCTGGACTGCGGCTCGGTGGCCTCCCCGTACCGGGAGACCGAGGCGATGCTCGACGGTTCGGACGCCATCGCCGACTGGCCCCTCCTGAACGCCATGGTCAACGTCGCCTCCGGGGCGTCCTGGGTCTCGATCCACCACGGCGGTGGGGTCGGCATGGGCCGCTCCCTGCACGCCGGGCAGGTCACCGTCGCGGACGGCACCCCGCTGGCCGGGGAGAAGATCCGCCGGGTGCTCACCAACGACCCCGGCATGGGCGTCATCCGCCATGTCGACGCCGGGTACGAGGGCGCCGAACGGGTCGCAGGGGAGAAGGGGGTCCGCGTCCCCATGCGCGAGGACAGCGAGGGCAGCGAGGGCGACGGTACGGACGAGGGCCCCACGGCCGACGCGGACGCCCGGTGACCGGCCGGGACGGCGCGTCGTCCTTCCAGGAGATGTGGCGAGAGCTCGCCCCCCTCGGCCGCCACCCCGCCTCCGGCGGCTACCGCCGCTACGCCTGGACGGAGGCCGACGCCGACTGCCGGGCGTGGTTCCGCGACCAGGCGCGGGCGCGCGGGCTCGTCCACGAGACCGACCGCAACGGCAACCAGTGGGCCTGGCTCGGCGACCCCCGGGCGGGGGACGCCGTCGTCACCGGCTCGCACCTGGACTCCGTACCGGACGGCGGCGCCTTCGACGGGCCCCTCGGGGTGGTCTCCGCCTTCGCCGCGCTCGACGAACTCCGCCACCGGGGAGTGGAGTTCACGCGCCCGCTGGGGATCGTCAACTTCGTCGACGAGGAGGGTGCCCGCTTCGGGCTCGCCTGCACCGGCTCCCGGCTGACGGCCGGCCGGCTCACCCGCGAGCAGGCGCACCGGCTCACCGACGCAGGGGGCGTCACCCTGCCCCGCGCGATGGAGGCCGCCGGACACGACCCCGACGCGATCGGCCCGGACCCCGAACGCCTCGCCGCTATCGGCGCGTTCGTGGAACTCCACATCGAGCAGGGGCGGTCCCTGGACCGTACCGGCGACCCCGTCGGGATCGCCTCCGCCATCTGGCCGCACGGCCGGTGGCGGTACGACTTCCGGGGCGAGGCCAACCACGCCGGGACCACCCTCCTCGCCGACCGCCGCGACCCGATGCTCCCCTACGCCGAGACCGTCCTCGCCGCCCGCCGCGAGGCCGGGCTCGCCGGAGCCCTGGCCACCTTCGGCAAGGTGGCCGTCGAGCCCAACGGGGTCAACGCCGTGCCGTCCCTCGTCCGGGGCTGGCTCGACTCGCGCGCCGCCGACGCCGCCACCCTCGACACCGTCACCGCCGCCGTCGAGCGGGCCGCCCGGGAGTACGCCGAACGGGCGGGCGTCGCGCTGGAGGTCGTACGGGAGTCGTTCACGCCCGTGGTCGAGTTCCAGCACGCCCTGCGCGACGAACTCGCCCGCCTCCTGGGCGGTGACCGCCCCGGCCGCCCGGGGAAGCCCGTGCCCGTACCCGTCCTCGCCACGGGGGCGGGACACGACGCGGGTGTTCTGTCCGCCTCCGTGCCGACCGCCATGCTGTTCGTACGCAACCCCACCGGCGTCTCCCACTCGCCCGCCGAGCACGCCACCGAGCAGGACCGCGCGGCCGGGGTCGCCGCACTCGCCGACGTACTGGAGGGTCTCGCATGCAGGTGACGACGTACTGGCTCTCCCACGCCTGGCTCGGCACCCACGTCGAACCGGGGGTCGCCCTCGACGTCGCGGACGGGCTGATCACCGCCGTCCGCACCGGTGTCCCGGCCCCGCCGCCCGGCGGAGTCGTGCTGCGCGGGCTCACCCTGCCGGGGCTGGCGAACACCCACTCGCACGCGTTCCACCGGGCCCTGCGCTCCACCACGCAGGTGGGCTCCGGGACCTTCTGGACCTGGCGGGAGCGGATGTACCGGATCTCCGCCAGGCTCACCCCGGACAGCTACCACGCCCTCGCCCGCGCCACCTACGCCGAGATGGCCCTCGCGGGGATCACCGCGGTCGGCGAGTTCCACTACCTGCACCACGCCCCCGGCGGCACCCCCTACGCCAACCCGAACGCGATGGGCGAGGCGCTGATCGCCGCCGCCGACGAGGCCGGAATCCGCATCACCCTGCTCGACACCGCCTACCTCGCGGCCGGGTTCGGCAAGGAACCCGACCGCCACCAGCTCCGCTTCTCCGACACCACCGCGGACGCCTGGGCGGAGCGCGCCGCCGCGCTCCGGGGCGGCGGCCACGCCCTGATCGGCGCCGCCGTCCACTCCGTACGGGCCGTCCCGGCCGACCAGTTGGAGACCGTCGCCCAGTGGGCCGCCGACCGCGCCGCCCCGCTCCACGTCCACCTCTCCGAGCAGACCGCCGAGAACGAAGCCTGCCTCGCCGCCACCGGCCGGACCCCCGCCCGGCTCCTCGCCGACCACGGAGTCCTCGGCCCCCGGACCACCGGCATCCACCACACCCACCTCACCGACGCGGACATCGGGCTGATCGGCGCCTCCGGCACCGGCACCTGCATGTGCCCCACCACCGAACGGGACCTCGCCGACGGCATCGGCCCCGCCGTAGCGCTGCACCGCGCGGGCTCCCCGGTCTCCCTGGGCAGCGACAGCCACGCCGTGATCGACCTCTTCGAGGAGGCGCGCGCGATGGAGCTGAACGAGCGGCTGCGGACGAACATCCGGGGCCACTGGACGGCCGCCGCCCTGCTCCGCGCGGCCTCCGCGACCGGCCACGCGGCCCTCGGCAGGCCGGAGGGCGGCAGCCTCGTCGCCGGAGCCCCGGCCGACCTGACGACCGTCGCCATGGACTCCGTCAGGACCGCCGGACCGGTGGACCGGCTGGCCGCCGAGGCCGCCGTCTTCGCCGCGACCGCCGCGGACGTGACGCACACGGTGGTGGCGGGCCGTCACCTGGTGCGCGACGGCCGGCACACCCTGATCGAGGACGTGCCCGCCGCGCTCGCGGACGCCATCGCCGCCCTGCGCGACTGAGACCCGCGCGACTGAGACCCGCGCGACGGATGCCCCGCGACCGCACCCCGTGCGACCGAAACCCACGAGCCCCGACCCGGAACGCGACTGGAGCAGCCCCCGATGACGAGCACCGTCCTCACCCACATCTCCGGCCTGGTCACCAACGACCCCGACCAGGGGGACCGCACCCCGCTGGGCCTGATCCGGGACGCGGCCGTCGTCATCGACGGCGACCGCGTCGCCTGGACCGGTGAGTCCCACGCGGCACCGGCCGCCGACCGAGCCGTCGACGCGGGCGGCCGGGCCGTGCTCCCGGGGTTCGTGGACTCCCACTCCCACCTGCTCTTCGCCGGCGACCGCACCGAGGAGTTCAACGCCAGGATGTCCGGGCGCGGGTACTCCGCCGGAGGCATCCGTACCACCGTCGCCGCCACCCGTGCCGCCACCGACGAGGAGCTCGCGGCCGGGCTCGTACGCCATCTCGACGAGGCGCTCCGCCAGGGCACCACCACCTTCGAGACCAAGTCCGGCTACGGCCTCACCGTCGCGGACGAGACCCGCGCGCTGCGCCTGGCCGCCGGGCTCACCGACGAAGTCACCTTCCTCGGCGCCCACGTGGTGCCACCCGAGTACGAGGACGACCCGGCCGGTTACGTCGCGCTGGTCACCGGCCCGATGCTCGACGCCTGTGCCCCGTACGCGAAGTGGATCGACGTCTTCTGCGAACGGGGCGCCTTCGACGGGGACCAGGCCCGCGCCGTCCTCACCGCCGGGAAGGCCAAGGGCCTGCTGCCCCGGGTGCACGCCAACCAGCTCGGCCACGGACCCGGCGTGCGGCTCGCGGTGGAGCTGGACGCGGCCTCCGCCGACCACTGCACCCACCTCGACGACGCGGACGTCGACGCCCTCGCCGCCGGGAACACCGTCGCGACTCTGCTGCCCGGGGCGGAGTTCTCCACCCGGGCCGAGTGGCCGGACGCCCGGCGGCTGCTGGACGCGGGCGTCACCGTGGCCCTCTCCACCGACTGCAACCCGGGCTCGTCCTTCACCTCCTCGATGGCGTTCTGCGTCGCCCTCGCCGTACGGGACATGGGCATGACCCCCGACGAGGCGGTGTGGTCCGCCACCGCGGGCGGGGCCGCCGCACTGCGCCGCGGTGACGTGGGCCGCGTCGCCCCGGGAGCCCGCGCCGACCTGCTGATGCTGGACGCGCCCAGCCACGTCCACCTCGCCTACCGGCCGGGCGTCCCGCTGGCCGCCGGGGTCTGGCGGCGCGGCGTCCGCGTGGTGTGACGGCTGGGCCCGGAACACGCGGACGGCCGCCCGGAAACTCCGGACGGCCACCCGTGAGTACTGCTCAGGACCTGGTCACTCCTGGACGGTCAGCCCCTCGCGGAGCCGGACCAGCGTCCGCGAGAGCAGGCGGGAGACGTGCATCTGGGAGATTCCCAGCTCCTCGCCGATCTCCGACTGGGTGAGGTTGGTGACGAACCGCAGCGAGAGGATCAGACGGTCGCGCTCCGACAGCGAGGCGATCAGGGGCTTGAGGGACTCGATGTACTCGATCCCTTCCAGACCGTGGTCCTCGTAGCCGATGCGGTCCGCCAGGGACCCCTCGCTCTCGTGGTCGTCGTGCTGGGCGTCCAGCGAGCCCGCGCTGTAGGCGTTGCTCGCCGTCAGGCCCTCCGTGACCTCTTCGCGGGTCAGCCCGAGGTGCTCGGCGAGCTCGCCGGTGGTCGGTGCCCGGTCCAGCCGCTGCGACAGTTCGTCGCCCGCCTTGGCCAGATCGATCCGCAGCTCCTGGAGGCGGCGCGGCACGCGCACGGCCCAGCTGGTGTCGCGGAAGAAGCGCTTGATCTCGCCGATGATCGTCGGCATGGCGAAGGTCGGGAACTCGACGCCCCGGCTCAGCTCGAACCGGTCGATCGCCTTGATCAGCCCGATGGTGCCGACCTGGACGATGTCCTCCATCGGTTCGCTGCGGGTACGGAACCGCGAGGCGGCGAACCTGACGAGGGCGAGGTTCAGCTCGACCAGGGTGTTGCGTACGTAGGCGTGGGCGTGGGTGCCCTCCTCCAGGGTGTCGAGCCGCTCGAAGAGCGTCTTCGACAGCGCGCGGGCGTCCAGCGCTCCGACGGTCGCGGGGGAGGGAATCTCGGGAAGTCCTTCGAGGCCTTCAAGTCCTTCGAGGCCGTCGCCGATGGGGTCCTCTTCGCCGGTGGGGTCCTTCAGGCCGGTGGGGTCCTTCACGCCGGTGGGGGCGGCGGAGGTGGTGCGTCCGGCGGTGTCGCCGTCGGAGCTCGCGCGCGGGCCCGGCAGGGCGCCGGCGGCGGGGGAGTCGGAATTGGTCGGTCCCTGAGGACATGCCGACGCCGCGTCGTGGGTACGCGAACCGTCGAGCCGGGGTGACATGGTTCTCCTCCAGTGTCTCGGCATAGGACTGCCGAAGCCGTTCAGTGTTGCTGCGGTGAAGCGGCGCCTCCGAAGCCGGTAAGGGGTGGATGAAGCAGGTGTCCCTCTACCCTTACCTGCTCGGCGGCGGGAGTGACAAGCTCCAATTACGCGTTATGTCCGGTTTGTTGAGATCTCCCGCTACCGCGGGAGAGATGGAACGCGTAATGTTTCGCGCATGTCCGCCAGGTGCGCGGACATCAGGAATGTGGGCGGCGGTCACGCCGCACAAGGCCCCACTGACCAACGGTGAAGAGGGACGGCATGGACCGCGGGACGGTCGGCAGTACGAACCGGGGAAGACTTCAGGTCGAGACCCGGACGGAGGGCGGCAGTGAGATCGTGACGCCGGTGGGTGAGCTTGATCACCACACCGCCGATCTGCTGCGCGAACCTCTGGAGCGCGCCGTCGAGCAGGGCCGGGTGCGCCTGGTCGTCGACTGCTCGGGGCTCGAGTTCTGCGACTCCACCGGGCTGAACGTCCTGCTCGGCGCACGCCTCCAGGCGGAAGAGGCCGGCGGGGCGGTCCATCTGGCCGGTATGCGGCCCGTCGTCGCCAGGGTCTTCGAGATCACCGGCGCCGAGGCGGTCTTCACCGTCCACGACACGGTCCAAGACGCCCTGGGCACCTGAGGTGCCCCTCTCGCACCACCCCCGGCCGACCCGTGTGTCCCACGCGTCACACGATCCACTGGCCGGAGCGGGTGTCGACGAGGTCCCGCCGGGCAGGAGAAGTTCCGGCGCCGGCGGGCGGTGGCGGGCCGTTGGTGCTGCTGCTCGACGGGGACGACTGGCTCCATCTGCACCCGGCCACGACCGCGTTCGACTCGGCGGTGGCCGCCGGTGAGATGGAGCCGGCCACTCTGGTCTTCCTGCCGGTGAAGGACCGGGAGGCGGAGTTCGGGTGCCGGTCCGCCCTGTGGGAGGCGGTCCGGGACGAGCTGTTGCCGCTGGTGGCGGAGTCCGGTGTACCGGCGGACCCGGGCCGGCTGGTGGTGGCCGGGCAGAGCCTCGGCGGGCTGAGCGCGCTCCACGCGGCGCTGGAGTTCCCGGAACTGGTGTCCCGGGTGGCGGTGCAGTCGGGATCGTACTGGTGGTCCCCAGAGGCCGTCGGGGCGGCCGATCCGCTGGGCGGTGCGCCCGGGGGCGTCCTGGCCGCGCGGCTGCGGGAGCACCCCGGCCTGTCCGGGCTGCGGGTCGCGTTCGACGTGGGGGAGCACGAGACGCGGATGCTCCCCCACTGCGAGGCGGTCGAGGCCCTGGCGGAGGCCAAAGGCGCGACCGTGCGGGTCTCGCGGTCGCCCTCGGGGCACGACCGGGCGGGCTGGCGGCACGCGCTGCTCAGGGATGTCGCCTGGGCGCTCGGCTGAACTCCCCCGTGCCCGGGCGGCGCGCCCGGGCGCGGGAACTCACCGCGCCACGGCCCGGCAGTACGCCTCATCGGTGGCGAGGAGGTGGCGGTGGGTGGCCTCGGCGGTGATGACGCCGTCGTCCAGGACGAGGACCCGGTCGGCGGCGTCCAGCAGGGCCGGGCTGCTGGTGAGCACGACGGTGGTGCGGCCGCGGCGCAGCTCGGCGACGTTGCGGGCAACAAGTTGTTCGGTGACCGCGTCGACGGCCGTGGTCGGGTCGTGCAGGACCAGGATGTCGCTGTCGGCGGCCAGGGCCCGGGCCAGGGAGAGCCGTTGGCGCTGCCCTCCGGAGAGGTTGGCGCCCCGGTCGCGGACGACGTGGTCCAGCCCTTCGCGGTGCAGCGCGACGACGTCCGTCAGCAGGGACGCCTCGACGGCCTCGGGGATCATGTCGCTGGTGCCGGAGGGGTCGATGTTGGTCCGCAGCGTGCCCGCGAAGATCTCCCCGTCGTAGGGGTTCACCAGCATGTGCGCGCGTACCGCCTCGGCCGGCAGGTCGCCGATCTGCTGGCCGCCGAGGCGCACCACCCCCTCGTACGCGTGGGGCGGCACGTTGAGCGCCAGGATCGCCGCGAACTCTGCCGCCGCGCGCGGCTGGTAGGCGGCGACGGCGACGAACTCCCCCGCCGCCACCTGCAACTTCAGCTCGCGCAGTGAGCCGTGGCAGACGCGGTCGATCTCCAGGTCGCCGCCCGGTTCGGGGCTTCCGGTGCCGGGGGCGGAGACCGGCGGGGCGTCGAGGACCAGGGCCATCCGCCGGGCGGAGGCGCGCGCCATCATCACGTACTTGGGCATCTCCGAGAAGAGCTTCAGCGGCTCCATGATGAACTGCGCGAGCCCCACCGCCATGACGAGTTCCCCGATGGTGATCTGGCGGTCGAAGGCCAGCCATCCGGCCGCCAGGGTCACGACGGTGGCGAGCAGCGCGTTGAGCGCCAGCGAGGCGCCGGCGTAGGCCCCGTTCACCCGGGCGACGGTGATCGCCTGGTGCTTCGCCTCCGTGCTGACCGTCCGGTACGAGCGGAACGCGGCGTGGTTGCCGCCGAAGCCGTGCAGCGGGCGCAGTCCGGTGATCAGGTCGGCGACCTTCGCTCCGGCCCTGGCCACCCGGGCCTGCTGTTCCTGGGTGCTCGCGCCGATCCGTTTCGACATGACGCCGAGGACGGAGAGGATCGCGACGGCGCCGACGAAGACCAGCAGACCGAGCCGCAGGTCGGCGAGTCCGAGCGCGGTCCCGGCGACCACGATGGCGACGACCGAGCTGACCAGCAGGGGCACCACCTCGATGATGTCGGCGGTCTGGTCGGCGTCCTCGGTGGCGATGGTGAGCACCTCGCCGGACTTCAGGTCCATGTCCCGGGCCACCGGCTGGAGTCCGCAGGCCGCGACGCGGACCCGCCAGTGGTGCGCCTCGGTCGTGTTGGCCTTCTGCAGGACGCGCATTCCGAACCGCCAGGACAGCGACACGGTCGTGATGATCACGGCCAGCGCGCCGATCGACAGCAGGAGCTTGCCGATGGCGCGTTCCTGCATGGTGTGCTCGACGATCAGGCCGAGCGCGATCGGGAACGCCGTCTCACCGGCCTGGTAGAGGCCCATGAGGACGGTTCCCCAGGCCATGGCGCCGAGGTTGCGGCGCAGGGCCGTCCGCAGGATGTCGGCGCCCTGGCGGGGCCGCTGGGTGTCAGCTGTTGTCTTCAAGGTGGCGCGCAATCGCTTCCGGGGTTCGCAGGGTGAGCAGATCACGGATGGTGATCACGGGTCCGTACTCCCGGCGGAGCAGCCCGATCAGCCGTACCGCCAGCATGGAGTGTCCCCCGAGGGACACGAAATCACTTACCGCGCTGACCTCGTCGTCGTCCAGGTCGAGCGCTTCGGCGAAGAACTCGCACACCAGGGTCTCGGTCTCGCCCTCGGGGGCGCGTTCGACGCCCGTGGTGAGGACGCCCAGCGGCTTGGCCTCGGGCAGGGCCTTGGTGTCGGCCTTGCCGTTGACGGTCAGCCCGATGGCGTCGACCCGCGCGTAGTGCGTGGGACGCAGGAAGTCCGGCAGTCCGGCGCCCACCTCGGCCGCGACCGCTGCGAGGTCCGCGCCGTCGGGACCTTCCGGTCCGTCGAGCACCAGGTAGGCGGCGAGCCGGTGGGCTCCGTCGACCTGGGGGTCGGGCTGGGCGACCGCGGCGACGAAACGGACCGCCGGGTGGGCGGCGAACGCGGCCTCCACCTCGCCGAGTTCGACCCGGTGGCCGCGGATCTTGACCTGCTGGTCGGTGCGGCCGAGGTAGGCCAGGTTTCCGTCGGGCCGCCGGATCACCAGGTCCCCGGTGCGGTACATCCGGGTGCCGGGCTCGCCGAACGGGCAGGCGACGAAGCGGTGCGCGGTCTGCGCGGACTGTCCGAGGTAGCCGCGGGCGATGCCGATGCCCGAGACGTACAGCTCGCCGGGGACGCCGTCCGGCAGGGGTCGCAGCCACGGGTCGAGTACGTACACCTCGGTGTTGTCGATCGGGACGCCGACCACCGGGTCCTGGCATTCGAAGGTGCCGACGCCGAGGGTGTTGATGGTGTATTCGGTGGGCCCGTAGAGGTTGTAGCCGACGGTGCCCTCCGTCGTGGCCAGGCGCTGCCAGAGTGCGGGGGTGACGGCCTCGCCGCCCAGCAGGACCAGCGCGGGCCGGTGTGCGGGGTCGTCGAGCAGGCCCTCGGCGACCAGTTGCTGGGCGTAGGTCGGGGTCACGTTGATGACGTCGATGCCGTGTTCGAGGCAGTGGGCGACGAGCCGGGGTGCGTCCCGGCGCAGTTCCTCGTCGCAGATGTGGACCTCGTGGCCGTCCGCGAGCCAGAGGAGCTCCTCCCACGACATGTCGAAGGCGAACGACACGGTGTGCGCGATGCGGAAGGTCCGGTGGCCGTGCTCGGCGAGGACGGGTTCGAAGATCCGGCGCTGGTGGTTGATCAGCATGTTGGTGAGGCCGGCGTACTCGGTCACCACACCCTTGGGCTTCCCGGTCGATCCGGAGGTGTAGATGGTGTACGCGGGGTGGCGCAGGCGGTGCGGGTCGTCGGGCGTGAAGGTGACGAGGGGTTCCGCGTCGGGGAGCGGGCGGTCGAGTTCGATCAGTTGGCCGGTCAGCCGGGGTGCGACGGCGCTCACGGTGAGGATGACCTCGGGCCGGGCGTCGGCGACGATCGCGGCGATCCGCTCGTCGGGGTGGTCGAGTTCCAGGGGTACGTAGGCCGCGCCGGTGCGCAGTACCGCGAAGAGCGCCACGATCGAGTCGAGGGAGCGTGGCACGGCGATGCCGACGGTGGTCTCCGGGCCGATGGAGCGCGCGGCGAGTACGCCGGCGAGGGTGCGGCTGCGGTCCCTGAGTTCGGCGAAGGTCATCGTGGCGCCGTGGGCGACGAGCGCGAGCCGCTGCGGGTCGCGGTCGGCGGCCCGGTCGAACCGGTCGACGACGGTGTCCGTGCCGATGTCCGTGACGTCGGCGGGTGCGGGTTCGTCGCCGAGTCCGGGGAGTGCGCCGAGGGGGCCGGTGGAGCGGGCCAAGGAGTCGAGCACGCGCAGGTAGCCGGCCAGCAGGCGCCGGGCGCCCTCGGTGTCCTCGTCGCGGTGTTCCAGTTTGACGGTGAGGCGGTCGCCGGGGGTGACGACCCAGGTGTAGGGGTAGTGGGTCGAGTCGTCGGCCTTGACGGAGGTGATGCCGTGCCGGGCGTTCATCTCGGCGAACGCGTCCATGTCCAGGAAGTTCTGGAGCACGAAGAGGTTGTCGAAGAGGCTGTCGTGTCCGGCGGCGCGCTGGATCTCGCCGAGCCCGAGGTGTTCGTGTTCCATCGCCTCGACGCGGGCCCGCTGGACGGCGGTGAGGTACTCCCGGGCCGTGTCGCCGGGGCGGGGCCGGGTCCACTGGGGCACGGTGTTGAGGAGTACGCCGACGATGTCGGAGGTGCCCTCGGCCTCGCGGCCGGAGACGGTGACGCCGAACACGGCGTCGGCGCGGCCGGTGTGCGCGCCGAGCAGGAGTCCGAACGCGCCGGTCAGCACGGAGTTGAGGGTGACGCCGTGGGTCCTGGCTGCCTCGCGCAGGAGGTCGGACTCCTCGGTCGTGAGGGTGTGGGTGAGGGCGTGCGGCAGCTCGTCCGGGAGGGACGGTGCCGGTCCGGCGAGCAGGGTCGGTCCGTCGAGCCCGGTCAGGTGATCGGCCCAGAAGCGGGCCGAGACGGCGGGGTCCTTGGCGGCGAGCGCGCGGGCGTGGTCCTCGAAGGAGGGGGTGGCCGGGGCCGGGTCGAGTGTCTCGCCCGCGAGGATCGCCCGGTAGGCCTCGAAGAGGTCGCGCAGCACGGTCTCGCGGGACCAGCCGTCCCAGAGCAGCAGGTGGTAGCTGAGCAGCAGGCCGTCCCGGTCGTCGGGCAGGCGCACCACGGTCAGCCGGATCAGCGGCGGTTCCCCGGGGTCGAATCCGGTGTCGCGGTCCCGGGCGCGCAGGGCGTCGGTCTCGGCCTCCGTGCTGAGGGAGACCGTACGGACGGGGACGCGCTGGCCCGCCGCGAGGAGCTGGACGGGGTTGCCGTCGGCGTCGGTGGTGAAGCCGGCGCCGACGACCGGATGGCGGGCGATGACGTGCGCCATGGCTTCGGCCAGTGCGTCGGTGTCCAGGCGCCGGTCGAAGGTGAACCAGCTCTGGGCGACATAGTGTCCGGCGGTGCCCGCCATCTGGGCCTGGAAGTACAGGCCCCGCTGGAGCGGGGTGACCGGCGCGGTGCGCTCGGCGGTCGCGGAGGCGTCCGCGATCTCCTCCAGTGCGTGGCGCCAGTGCTCGGTGAGGGCGTCGGGGACGCCGTCGGCGAGGGTGAACTCCGCGTGCAGGCTGCCGGTGGCACTGTCGGTCCAGGCGTTGACCTCGACGGCGTACGGGCTGCCCTGGTCCCCGGCGGTGAGGCGGAGCGCCTCGGACTCGCTGCCCCGGCCCAGGTAGTTGAAGAGGACCTGGGGGTGCGGCCGGGCGGCGAGGAGCGGTCCGGTCTGCGGGTTGAGGTGGCGGAGCAGGCCGTAGCCGAGGTGTCCGTCCTCGTCGGGCCGGCGCGCGGCGGCTTCGCGGGCGGCGGCGACGGGGTCGGTGTGCGCGGTGAGGCGTACGGGGGCGACGGCGGTGAACCAGCCGACGGTGCGGGAGTAGTCGTGGTGGTCGCGGGCGGGGACCCGGCCGTGGTGTTCGAGCTCGATCGCGAGGTCGGTGGGCTCGGGCTGGATACGGGTCAGCGCGGCGCGCAGCGCGCCGAGCAGCAGTTCGGTGAGTCCGATGCCGAGGGCGGCGGGCGCGGTGCGGGTGACCAGGTCGCCGGTCTGCGGCGGGAGGACGACGGTGATCTCGCGCGGTGCGGTGGCCGGGGGCAGCGGGGCGGGCGCGTCGAGCGCGGTGAGCCAGTGGCCGAGCTCGTCGACGGCTTCGGCGGAGCGGGCGGTCAGCGCTTCGGCGTACTCGGCGAAGGGGGTGGTCGTCGGCGCCAGGGTCTCGCCGCGCAGGGCGGCGGCCAGGTCCTCGGTCAGGATCAGCCAGGAGACCGCGTCGACGCTGAGGTGGTGGGCGGTGACCACGAGGGTGCGGGTCCGCCCGATCCAGGAGAAGGCGACGACTCGCCCGGCCGAGGGGTCGAGCACCGCGGCTGCCTCGTTCGCGGCCTCGGTCGGGTCGGTGGTGTCCGGAAGCAGGACGGTGGCGTCCCCCGCGGGCTCGGTGGCCAGGGACCAGACCCCGTGGTCGGTGCGCAGCCGCAGCCGGAGGGCCGGGTGCGCGGCCAGCAGGGCGTCGGCGGCGCGCCGGACGTCGGCGGGCGTGGTGCCCTCGGGCGCCGTCACCGTACGGGCCTGGGCGAACCGGTCGAGCGAGCCGCCCAGTTCGCGCTGGCGCAGGACGATCGGGGTCGGGGCGACCGGCCCGTCCTGCGGGCGGGCGGGCTCGGGGACGGCGGGGAGCAGCGGTGCCCGGGTGTCCAGGTGTGCGGCGAGCGCGCGCGGGGTGCGGTACAGGAACACGTCGCGGGGTGCGATGGGCAGGCCGAGTGCCCTGGCCCGGTTGATCACGGTGATGGCGACGATGCTGTCGCCCCCGGCCGTGAAGAAGTCGGTGTCGGCATCGACGTCCGGCTCGGGCAGGGTCTCGGCGAAGAGGGTGACGAGTGCGTCGAGGGCGACGGGCGCATCGAGGGCGGGGCCGCTCGCGGCGACGGGGGTGTTCTCCTGTGCGGCGCGTTCGGTCAGGGCCTTGCGGTCCAGCTTGCCGTTGACGGTGAGGGGCAGCGCGTCGAGGGCGCGCACCCGGCCGGGCACCATGTGCGCGGGCAGCTTGATGGAGAGCAGGCGGGTGAGGTCGGCGGGAACCCGGCCCACGACGTGGGCGATCAGGTGGTCGCCGGTGTCGGCGGGGGTGACGGCCGCGTCGGTGATGCCGTCGATCTCCCTGATCGCGGCCTCCACCTCGCCGAGCTCGATGCGGAAGCCCTTCAGCTGTACCTGGTCGTCGGCACGGCCCACGAACTCCAGCTCTCCGCCGAGGGTGCGGCGGGCGAGGTCGCCCGTGTGGTACATGCGGGAGCCGTCACCGGCGAACGGGTCGGCGACGAACCGGCAGGCGGTGAGTTCCGGCCTGCCGAGGTAGCCGAGCGACACCTGGTCGCCGGCGACGTAGATGGCGCCCACCCGGCCCGGCGGCACCGGCCGGAGCCGGTCGTCGAGGAGGTGGGTGGTCAGGCCGGGGACGGGGCCGCCGATGGGGCTGGGGCGTGTTTCGGAGCCCGCCTTGGTGCTGTCGTCGGTGAAGTCCTCGTCGGTGAGCACCCGGTGGGTGACGTGGACGGTGGTCTCGGTGATGCCGTACATGTTGACCAGTTCGGGCGTGGTGGTGCCGTGGCGCTCGGTCCAGCCGCGCAGCCGTGCGAGGTCCAGGGCCTCGCCGCCGAAGATGATCCGGCGCAGCGCGGTGACCGGTTCGCCCGCGTGCCGGTCGGCCTCGGTGAACTGGTAGAAGGCGGACGGGGTCTGGTTGAGGACGGTCACCCCGCGTTCGCGGACCAGCCGGTGGAAGTCGACCGGGGAGCGGGTGAGCGCGTACTCCGGCACCAGCAGTTCCCCGCCGTGCGCGAGCGCTCCCCACAGCTCCCAGACCGCGAAGTCGAAGGAGTAAGAGTGGAACTGGACCCAGACGTCGTCGGGGCCGAAGTCCATGGTGGGCCGGGTGTTCGCGAGGAGGGTCACCACGCTGGAGTGCGGGACGACGACGCCCTTGGGGCGGCCGGTCGATCCGGAGGTGTAGATGACGTAAGCGGGGTCGTGCGGGGCGGCCTCGGTGCGTGACCCGTCCGGGGCGGGCGGGTCGGTGCGCGGCGGCTCCTCCCCCAGCACCAGCAGGACGGCCAGGTCGTCTCCGGTCCGGGCGAGCAGCCGGGTGAAGCGGTCCCGCTGCCCGGGGCCGACGAGCACGACCTGGGGGGCGGAGTCGGTGAGGACGTGCTCCAGGCGACCGTCCGGGTACGCCAGGTCGAGCGGTACGTACGCTCCCCCGGCCGAGACGATGGCGACCAGGGCCACCACCTGTTCGACGGAGCGCGGGACCGCGACGGCGACCCGGGTGCCGGGCCGGACGCCGGCCGCGCGCAGTACGGGAACCAACGCATCGCGTTCTGCGGCGAGTTCGCCGTAGGTCAGGGAGCGGGTGGAGCCGTCGAGGGCGCATTCGGTGACCGCGACGGCGGCCGGGTCGCGGCGGGCGGCGGCGTCGAAGAGTCCGCCGAGCGTCGTCGGGGCCGTTCGCTCGACGGCCTCGCGCTCCGGGTGCGCCAGGTCGCGGACCGGTGCGTCGGGCCGGGCGAGCAGGGCGGTGAGGGTGCGGGTGAAGGTGTCGAGGATCTCCCTGGCGCCGGTCTCCCTGAGGAGTTCGGCGTCGTGGATGAGGTTGAAGCGGGCACGGCCGGCCGGGGTGCGTTCGACGACGAGGGTCAGGGGGTAGTGCGGGGCGCCCTCGTTCTCGATGGCGGTGATGGCGAGTTGGTCTCCGGGCCGCCGCAGCGCGTCCACGTCGGTCGCGACGTCGAACACCACCAGGGTGTCGAAGAGGGTGCCGTGGCCCGCCAGGCGCCCGGTCCTGGCGAGCGAGACGTGGCTGTGCGGCAGGACGGCGCTCTGGTGCTCGCGGACCTGGGCGAGCAGTTCTTGGGCCGTGGTGGCGCTCGACCAACGGGCGCGCACCGGGACGGTGTTGATGAACAGACCGACCATGTCCTCGATGCCGGGGACGTCCGCGTCGCGTCCGGACACGGTGGAGCCGAACACCACGTCCGTGCCGTGCAGGATGCCGCCCAGGGTGAGTGCCCAGGCACTGTGCACGGCCACGCTCAGGGGTACGCCGGCCGACCGGGCGGCGGCGTCGATGTCGTCGTCCGGCTCCACCGCGGTGTCGGCGAACCGGTCGGAGGGGGTTTGGTCGGGGGCGACCAGGGAGGGGCCCGGGAGTCCGGCGAGTTCTTCCCGCCACACCCGGTCGCTCTCCTGGTCGTCGAGTCCGGCGAGCCGGCGCACGTAGTCGGGGAACCCGCCGGCCTGGTACACCGTGCCGGGCGCGTGGTACTCGGCCAGCAGCGATCGGAGCATCGGCGGCACGGACCAGCCGTCGGCGACGATGTGGTGCACGGTCTGCACCAGCAGGGTCCGGCCGGATCCGGCGCGGATCAGGGTGAAGCGCATCAACGGGCCGTCTGCCAGGTCGAATCCGGCCCGACGGTCCCGCTCGGCGAGGTCGCGGATCTCGGCGTCGGTGATCCCGGGCCGCTCCAGCACCGTGAAGGGTGCGCGTACCCCGTGCTCCAGGACGGAGACCACACGGCCGTCCGCGAGGGCGGTGAACCGTGCGGCGAGGTTCGGGTAGAGAGCGAGCAGCCGGGTGGCGGCTGCCGCGAGCCGCTCGGTGTCCGCCTCGCCTTCGAGGGTGAGCAGTTGCTGCTCGACGTAGGCGCCCGCCGAGTCGTCGTCGAAGACCGAGTGGAAGTAGAGGCCCTCCTGGAGCGGGGTGAGCGGCAGGACGTCGCGCAGCGCCGGTCCGTCCAGGGCGTCGACGTCGGCCTGGGTGAGGGGCACCAGGGGGAAGTCGCTGGGGGTGTGGCCGCCCTGCTGGAGTCCGGCCAGGCCGGTCAGCGCCTCGCGCAGATAGGTGCCGAGGGTGTCGATGTCCTCGTCGGTGAACATCCCCTCGGGCCAGGAGAGGGTGGTGAGGAGTTCGTACGCGCCGGTGGACGAGGCTTCCGCGATCGCGTTGAACTCCAGGGCGCGCGGCAGGCGCATCCTCGGGTCGCGGCGTTCGCCGAGCTGTCCCGAGCTGCCGGCGAGGCGCCAGTCGCCGGAGGTCTCCGCGTCGAAGCGGCCCAGGTAGTTGAAGAGCACCTGGGGTGCGGGCGCGTCGAACGCCGTGCCGTTCAGGTGGCGCAGCACACCGTAGGAGAGGCCGTTGGAGGGGACTTCGGCGAGGTTCTCCTTGACCGCCTTGAGCGCGGCGGCGAGGTAGCCGGGTGCGGTGAGGTCCTCGGCCGTGCCGGGGTCCAGGACCACGGGGAAGAGGGTGGTGAACCAGCCGATGGTGCGGGAGAGTTCGGGCTCGGGGCCGGCCACGAACCGTCCTTCGCGGCCGTGTCCCTCCAGTTCGACGTGCGCGAACGTCTGCTTCTGTCCGAGGTCGCGGCGCCACCGGGCGAGGGTGACGGCGAGCGCGGTGAGCAGGACGTCGTTGACGCCCGCGTGGAACTTCGCGGGGATGTCGCCGAGCAGCGCGGCGGTGGCGCCGGGGCCGATCGCGACGGTCCGGGTGCGTTCCAGGTCGACGGTGTCGGTCTCGGAGGTCGCCCGGCGGCCGACCGGTGCGTCGGCTCCCGGCAGGGGGCGTGCGAAGTACGCGTGGTCCGCGTCGAAGCCGGTCCGCGCGAGAAGCTGCGTCCAGTGCCGGAAGGAGGTGCCCACCGGGGGCAGTTCGACCGGTGCGCCCGAGGACCACTGGCGCCAGGCCGTGGCCAGGTCGTCCATCAGGACCCGCTAGGACACGCCGTCCACGACCACGTGGTGGACGACGACGACGAGTTGGTGGGCGGCGCGGCGCCAGACCGCGCGGAGCATCACGCCGCCGTCGGGGTCGAGCGCGCCGGTGGCGAGGGTGACGCACTCCTCCAGCGGCAGGTCGCTCTCCTGCCACCCCGGGACGGTTCCGTCCACGCCGGGGACGGTTCCGTCCGTGCCGGGGACGGTTCCGTCCACGCCGGGCACGGTTCCGTCCGTGCCCGGGACGTCGAAGCTCCAGCGGTCGCCGCGTACCAGCCGGGCGCGGAGCATGTCGTGACGGCGGACCACGGCGGTGAGGATCTCGTCCAGGGCGTCGGCGGTCAGCTCGGCCGGGACGTTCAGCACCACCGACTGCACGAAACCGTCGACCGCGTCGGTGGTGCCGCCCAGCCACCGCAGGATGGGCGATCCGGTGATCTCTCCGGTGGCCAGGTCGCTCCGCCGGGGCGCGGACACGTCCTCGCGGCTCGCCACGGCGGCCAGCGCCCCGACGACACTGTGGGTGAAGATCTGGCGTGCGGTGACGTGGAGACCCACCTCGCGCAGGGCGCTCAGCAGCGAGATGGCGAGGATGCTGTCGCCGCCGAGACGGAAGAAGTCCTGGTCGACGCCGACCTCGTCCAGCCGGAGCAGTGTGGCGACGGCCGCGCAGACCGCGCGCTCCTCGTCGGTGGTGGGCGGGACGAACGATCCGGTCGCGACGACGGGTTCGGGCAGCGCCTTGCGGTCGAGCTTGCCGTTCGCGGTGAGCGGGAACTCCTTCATCACGACCATGTGGGTGGGCACCATGTACTCCACCATGTGCTGCTCGGCCCAGGCCCTGACCTGGTCGCCCCGCAGGTCCTCGGACCCGGCGGCGGGGATGACGTATCCCACCAGGTAGGTGCCGCCCGCCGCGTTCTTCTTCGCGACGACGCAGGTGTGCCGCACTCCGGGGTGTTCCGCGAGGCCGGCCTCCACGTCCTCGATCTCCAGCCGCATACCGCGGATCTTGATCTGGTTGTCGGCGCGGCCGAGGAAGTCGAGGGAGCCGTCGGGGGCGTAGCGGGCGAGGTCGCCGGTGCGGTAGAGCCGGGAGCCGTCGTCGGCGAAGGGGTTGGCGACGAACCGGGAGGCCGTCAGGCCGGGGGCGTTGACGTAGCCGCGTCCCAGGAGGAAACCGCCGACGTAGAGTTCGCCGCCGACGCCGACCGGGACGGGGCGCAGTTCGTCGTCGAGGACGTGGAGCTGCGTGTTGGGGTTGGCCTTGCCGATCGAGGTGGAGAGGCGTTCGGCGGCGCCGCGGTAGATGACGTGGGAGACGCCGATGGTCGTCTCGGCGGGGCCGTAGCCGTGGTAGAGCGGGATGCCGAGCTTGGCGCGGAAGCGTTCGTACAGCTCCGGGGTGAGCACTTCGCCGCCGCACCACACGTGCCGCAGGCTGTCCAGCCGGCCTGAGTCGCCGGCCATCTCCAGCAGGACGTCCAGCATGGAGGAGACCAGGTAGGTGAAGGTGACGCGCTGTTCGGAGATGACGCCGAGGAGATGGTGCGGGTCGCGTTCGCCGCCGGGTCGCAGGACCACGAGTCGGCCGCCGGTCACCAGCGGCAGGAAGATCTCGTTGATCGAGATGTCGAAGGAGAGCGGCGCCTTGAACAGCGAGGCGTCGTCGTGGCCGAAGCCGAGGATCTCGCGGCTCTGCCAGAGAAGGCGTTCGCTGATCGCCTCGTGCCGGATCATCGCGCCCTTGGGACGTCCGGTCGAGCCGGAGGTGAAGATCACGTAGGCGAGGGCCTGGCCGGACACGGGGACGAAGGCTCCGTCTGCGGGGTGGGAACCGTGGTCCCAGTCGCCGAGGTCGACGGCCACGGCCTCCGGCTCGCCCTCGGGCCGTGTCCCCGAGTCGTTGAGCTGGAGGACGGCCCGGGCGTCCTCGATGACGACGGCCCGGCGCGCGGCGGGCCACTGGGGGTCGAGCGGCACGAAGGCGCCGCCGGCCCGGAGCACGGCGAGCAGCCCGATCACCATGTCGGCGGACCGGCCGAGCGAGATGCCGACGACCTCTTCGGGGCCGAGGCCACGCCGGATCAGTTCGTGTGCCAACTGGCTGCTGAGAATGTCGACTTGACGATAGGACAAGGCACGGTTGTCATCGACGAGGGCGACGGCGTCCGGCCGGGTGCGCACCTGCTCGCGGAACATCTCCACGAGGGTGGGGCGGTCCCGTCGCGCGTCGGTGTCGTTCCACCGGGCCAGCAGTTCGGCCCTGGCGGTGGCGTCGGTGGCGCCGATCGTGCCGAGTGGCCGGTCGGGGAACTCGACCAGGTCGTCCAGCGCGCACCTGACGTCGGCCGGGTCGATCCCTTCGGGGACGGTGACGCTCGGGCCGTTGCCGCCCGCCGTCCAGCCGGCGGCCCCGGCGCCGCCGTTGTGCACCCAGCCGAGGACGTCGGGGAACAGTGTGCCCGGATGCAGGTCCATGCCTTCGGGGCTGCGGCCCGTGGCCCAGTACGACAGACCGATGGCGCATGCCTCGGTGATGGTGGTGTCGGAGTAGTCACCGGTTCGCCGGCGGACAGCGGCCAGGCTCGCGGGAGACAGCGGCACGAGGTGGGCGTGGGGGTCCATCATCGAAGACTCATCGTCCCTTCCGGGTTGGAGAGTTGGCTCGGAGCGGGCACGGTCCGGGCAGGGGTGTCGGCTCCCGCCGGGCAGGGGCGGGGCGTGGTGCCGTCGTCGGTCCGCTGTGTCGCGGAGAGTTCGGGGGCGGTCCTCGTCGGCGCGCGGGGACGAAAGTCCGGGCCGGGTCGGTGCGGCGGGTCCCTTGCCGGGGTTCGGTGGCCGCACACGGCTCTGTGTGCGCCGGGTCCGCCACGGACGGGGCTTGCGGCTCGTAGGCTCTGGGGCGTGTTTCGTCGGTGCCGCCGAACGGGCGGACTGACGAAACACGCTTCAGCTTCCTTCGCGCCAGGCCCGCCACAGGCGTGCGTACCGGCCGTCCAGGGCGACCAGTTCCTGGTGGGTGCCCTGCTCGACCACGCGCCCTGCGTCCAGCACGGCGATCCGGTCCGCCGCCATCGCCTGGGTGAGCCGGTGGGCCACGAACAGGGTGGTCCGGCCCGCGCACGCGGCCAGTACGGCGCGCTCCAGCTCGGCAGCGCCTTCGCTGCCGGCCTCGGCGGTCGATTCGTCGAGCACCACCACGGGTGCGCGGCCCAGCATCAGGCGGGCCAGGGCGATCTGGGCGACCTTGGTGCCATCCTGTTCTCCGACGGCCGGGGCTGGACCGGCGTCACCCAGGACGCACCCGGCGGCACCGCCACCGG
>NZ_JBSFVR010000074.1:0-26165 GCF_053592415.1 Streptomyces sp. NPDC002690
GGCCGCTCCCCCGCGTCGGGGAAGCGGCCCACCGGTGGTGGTGCGGGATCAGCCCGCGGTCACTCTTCGGACGAACCGGCCGGCGCCTGCTCCGCGGCGACGGCCTTCTTCGTCGCCCGCTTCGCCGGCGCCTTCTTGGCCGCGGTCGTCGTCTTCTTCGCGGTCGCCGCCTTCTTGGCCGGGGCCGCCTTCTTCACGGCCGCCGCCTTCTTGGCCGGGGCCGCCTTCTTCGCCGGAGCCTTCTTGGCGGTCTTGCGCGCCGCCGTCTTCTTGGCGGGCGCCGCCTCCTCGGCCGTGTCACCGGCTTCGGTGACGGGTGCCTCGGCGACCTCGTCCCGCGCGGCGGGCGTACCCGTCACGACGACGATCTCCGCCTGCTCGGCCCCGGACGGCGAGCCCGCCGGGGCGGTCGCCTTACGGGTCGCCCGGCGTCGGGCCCGAGGCGCGGCGGGAGCCACGGCCTCGGGGCTTTGGGCCGGGGTCTCGGCGACCGGCGCGGGCGCCTCGACGACCGGGTCCTCCACGGCGACCGGCTCGGCGGTCGGCTCGACCGGGGTCACCGGCTCCGCCGGGGCGGCCTGCTTCGGCGAACCCGCCGGAGAGGTCGCCTTGCGGGTCGCCCGACGACGGCCACGGCCACGCGAAGCCGCCGCCTCCGCCTCGGCGGCGCTGCTGTACAGCTCCTCGTCCGGCACGAACTCCGGCTCCGGCAGCGCCTTCGGCTCGGCCACCTCGGCAGCGACCTCGGCCTCGGACTCGTGCTCGTCCTCGTGCTCCTGGTCGTCGTGGCCGTGGTCCTGGTCGTGACCGTGCTCGTGGCCCTGGTCCACGCCACCGCGGCCGCGCTTCTTGGACCGCTTGCCGCCACCGCCGCCACCGGACGTCGTCGGCTGCTCCATGTGCACGATGACGCCGCGCCCGTTGCAGTGGACGCAGGTCTCGGAGAACGACTCCAGCAGGCCCTGGCCGACCCGCTTACGGGTCATCTGGACGAGCCCCAGCGAGGTCACCTCGGCGACCTGGTGCTTCGTACGGTCGCGTCCCAGGCACTCCAGCAGGCGCCGGAGCACGAGATCGCGGTTGGACTCCAGCACCATGTCGATGAAGTCCACGACGACGATGCCGCCGAGGTCGCGCAGCCGCAGCTGACGCACGATCTCCTCGGCCGCCTCCAGGTTGTTCTTGGTGACGGTCTCTTCGAGGTTGCCGCCCTGACCGGTGAACTTGCCGGTGTTGACGTCGACGACGACCATCGCCTCGGTCTTGTCGATCACCAGGGAACCGCCGCTCGGCAGGTAGACCTTGCGGTCCAGAGCCTTCATCAGCTGCTCGTCGATGCGGTACGTCGCGAAGATGTCGACCTCGGACGTCCAGCGCGACAGACGGTCCGTCAGATCGGGGGCGACCTGCGAGACGTATCCGTGGATCGTCTCCCAGGCGTCGTTGCCGCTGACGATGACCTTGGAGAAGTCCTCGTTGAAGATGTCGCGGACGACCCGGACGGTCATGTCCGGCTCGCCGTAGAGCAGCGTCGGCGCGTTGGAGCTGCCGGTGTTGCGCGACTTCTGCTGGATCTCCTCCCACTGGCCCTGGAGGCGCTCGACGTCACGGCGGAGCTCGTCCTCGCTCGCGCCCTCGGCGGCGGTGCGCACGATGACGCCCGCGTCCTCGGGAACGATCTTCTTGAGGATGGTCTTCAGCCGGGCGCGCTCGGTGTCCGGGAGCTTGCGGCTGATCCCGGTCATCGAGCCCTCGGGCACGTAGACGAGGTAGCGGCCGGGCAGGGAGACCTGGCTGGTCAGGCGGGCGCCCTTGTGGCCGATCGGGTCCTTCGTCACCTGGACGAGCACCGACTGGCCGGACTTGAGCGCGGTCTCGATGCGGCGCGGCCCGTGGGCCATGCCGAGCGCCTCGAAGTTGACCTCACCGGCGTACAGCACGGCGTTGCGGCCCTTGCCGATGTCGACGAACGCGGCCTCCATCGACGGCAGCACGTTCTGGACCTTGCCCAGGTAGACGTTGCCGACGTAGCTGGTGGCCTGCTCCTTGTTGACGTAGTGCTCCACGAGCACGTTGTCCTCGAGGACGCCGATCTGGGTGCGCTCGCCGCTCTGGCGGACGACCATGACGCGCTCGACGGCCTCGCGGCGGGCCAGGAACTCGGCCTCGGTGATGATCGGCACGCGGCGACGGCCCTGCTCGCGG
The DNA here is from genome assembly GCF_053592415.1 of Streptomyces sp. NPDC002690. NCBI lineage: Bacteria > Bacillati > Actinomycetota > Actinomycetes > Kitasatosporales > Streptomycetaceae > Streptomyces > Streptomyces sp. NPDC002690. The sequence continues at coordinate 2,206 of NZ_JBSFVR010000074.1, forward strand.
CCCTCGCGGCGGCGCTGCTTCTTCGCCTCCATGCGGGTCGAGCCCTTGATGGACTGGACCTCGTCGAAGCCGGTACCGGGCTCGCGCTCGGCCGACTCGCGGCTCCGGCGCTCGCGCGGCTCGCGGACCTTGACGACCGTACGCTCCGGGTCGTCGGTTCCACCGCCGATGCCGTTGTCGGTTCCGTTGTCGGCCCCGTCACCGCTGCGACGGCGACGGCGGCGACGACGACGGCTGCTGCTGGACCCACCGGCGGCGGAGTCGTGGCGCTCGTCGTCGTTGTCGTCGTCGGCGTAGGCGTCGGAGGGGGACACCTCCGGCTGCTGCTCGTCGGCGTGGTCGGCGGAGGTGTCGGACGCGGCGGAGTGCTCGGTGTCGTAGCCCTCGTCGCCGTCGCCCGCGTCTCCGCGGCGGCGACGCCGGCCACCGCGACGGCGGCGGCGCGACGGGCGGTCGCCGTACTCGTTGTCGTCGGCGGCCTCGTGCTCCGCCTCGGTGTCGGTCGCGTCCTCGGCCTCGGCCTCGGGCTCGGGCTCCGTCTCCGGCTCGACGGGCGCGACGGTCTGCTCGGCCTCGGGGGCCTCGCCGCGACGGCGGCGACGGCGACGCGGGGTCTGCCCTGCGGGCTCGACGGGCGCGGGCGCCTCGACGACCTGCTGCGCCTGGTCGACCTCGTCGGTCTCGTCCTCCGGCTCGACGTACGGAGGGGCCGCGGCAGCCGCGGCGGCGGCGGTCTCCGGGGTCTGGAACATGGGCTCGGAGAACACCGGAGCCTGGAAGACGGCCACGGCCGGGCGGGTCGCGCGACGTCCGCGGCGGACGGGCTCCTCGGTGGCGGTGAACTCAGGTCGACCGGCGGGAGCGGTGGCGCGGCGGCGCTGACGGCCGCGCGGCGCGGACTCCGCGACCTCCTCGGGCTCGGCGGCGAGCTCCTCGGCGACGGCCTCGGGCAGGGCCTCCCCGACCGGCTCGGCGGGCTCTACGGGCGCGGCTCCGGCCGGCCGCGGGCGGGTGAGAGATGAGTGGGGGGAGGAGAACGGAGGACGGGTATACGAGGGATCAGACGACGGGCGCGAGAGCGGGGCCCGTGCCGCCCAGCTGCTCGGTGGAGACGACGGGCGGTACCGGCCAGACCACGCCCTTCGGCGGCCAGCTCTGCCCGGTGGCCTTCAGGAAGTCGGCCGGCGGTTCGTACAGCGGCGGCTGGTTGCCGTCCGGGATCATCGAGGTCCAACCGACGCCCTCGGTACGGTCCTTGAACTCCTGCTTCATCCCGTCCAGCAGAGCGGGCTGCTCGATCAGGTCGACCGCTGCCGCCGCGAGATAGCGGGCGGCAGACAGCAGTGCCTGGTGCCCGATATTGGTGGCCGCCGTCGCCGTGGCACCCCAGTTGTGGTTCGGGATGCCCGGCGGATAGGCCGCGGACAACAGCACGGCGGTGGGAGCCTGCCAGCTGATGTCGGCGGTGTCGGTGGCCAGGCCGCCGGTGTAGGCCGCGGCCGGGGGAGTGAGCGGCGTCAGCTCGGTCGGCATGCCCACCTCGGGCTTGCCCAGTGCCTTCTGCACGGCCTTCGCGAGCGTGTGGTCGGCATCGGTGAACTTCGGGGCGCCGATCTGGCCCATGTTGTCGTTGAGCAGCTCCGCTCCCGCCTTGTTGGCGAGAAGGTTCCAGGTCGCCGAGTGGAACTTGTGCACCAGGCGGGTCTGGCTGGCCTGGGCTGCGGCCTTGCCGCACTCCACGATCTTCTCGTAGAGCACCTGGGCGCGTGCCGGGCTGCCCTCGCGGACGAAGAACCAGATGGAGCACATGTCCGGAGTCACGTTCGGCGCGCCGCCGCCGTTGATGATCGCGTAGTGGAACCGTCCGGACGGAGCGACGTTCTTCTCCCGCAGATACTCCGACATCGTCGCCATCAGCAGGGCGCCGTCCAGGCCGCTCTTGTTGCCGAGCGGTGTACCGCCGTGGCCGGAGGCGCCCAGGAAGGTGAAGGTGGCCGAGACCAGCGCGCTGGTGGTGTTCCAGAACGGCACGGTGATGTTGAAGGGGTGCCAGTCGAGGAACGCGTCGAGGCCGTCGTAGACGCCCTCCTTGACCGCGTACGCCTTGCCTACGAGCTGTTCCTCGCCCGCGCTGCCGAACAGCTTGACCCGGGCCTTCAGCCCGCCCGCGCGGATGGCCTGCGCGACCGCGATGGCGGCGGCGGTGCCACCCGCGCCCAGGGCGTTGTGCGCGTCGCCGTGACCGGCGCCGTAGGTGGGGCCGTAGGCGTCGTAGTGGTAGACCAGCGGGTCGTGGGTACCCACGCCCTTCTTCTGGGACAACCCGGGCAGGGCGTCGTACTCGGCGTTGAATCCGATGACGGGGCCCTCGCTGCCGTAAGTGGCGACGAAGGCGGTGGGGAAGCCCGCCGGACCCCACTCGACGGCGAAACCGTTGTCCTTGAGCAGCTTGGCGTGAGCGAGGGAGGACTTCCACTCACGCAGCGACAGTTCCGCGTGCTGCCACACCTCGTCGCTCAGCCGGGTGATCGCGCCCTCGTTGGCCGTGATCCAGTCGAGCGCGGTCTGCTTGGCGGCGCTGTTCCCGGCCAAGCCCTTGGGGGCTTCGTAGCCGGTGGGGGAGACTCCGGTCCGCTCGTCGTAGCCGAGTGTGGCGGCGAGCACCGGGTCCGCCTGGAGGATGGCCGCGGTGGTCGCGGTCGCTCCGAGGCCGAACATCTTGAGCAGGCGCCTGCGGCCGGGCTGGAAGTCGTTCACGTCAGTCTCGTCCTCGCGGTGTGAGGGAAGGGCCGGGTCACCGGCTCCATGACATGTGGCTTGGCATGCCGTGCGGATCATATGTGTCTTGCCTTCGGCAAACACATCACACTTGTCGAGAGGGTTCAACCAGCGCTTGCTCAGGAGTACTTCGCGACCGATGTATGTATTTTTCTCCCGCATTTTCGCGTCCAGAGGGAATCAAGGCAAGCGGACCGGCGTTTCCACGTGTGAGCCGTGCGGGTTGCTCAGGCAGCACCGCGTCCGGATCGTCCAGATTCCCCGTAGAGAGGCACACCGACATCATGACCGCCGTCACCCGAACCCTCGTGGACGTCGCCGCTGCGGACGGCATCGCCGACGCCTACTTCTCCCACCCCGACGACGGCAGAGCCCACCCGGGCGTTCTCCTCTACCAGGACGCCTTCGGACTGCGCCCGCACCTGGAGGCGATGGCCGACCGGCTGGCCGCAGCCGGCTATGCGGTACTCGTCCCGAACGTCTTTTACCGGAACGGGCGCGCCCCGGTCGTGGAAGTGCCCGAGTTCATCGACGTGGCCGCCCGGCCGGACGTGGTGGGGAAGATCGTCCCGCTGATGGAGGCCCTCACCCCGGAGCAGACGCAGCGCGACGCGGGAGCCTACCTCGCCTGGCTCGCGGGCTCGGCGGCGGTCACCGAGGGGCCGGTGGGCGTCACCGGCTACTGCATGGGCGCCCGGCTGGCGCTGTACACGGCCGGTGCCCACCCGGACAGGGTGGCCGCGGCGGCCGGGTTCCACGGTGGCGGGCTGGCGAGCGAGGCACCCGACAGCCCCCACCTGCTCGCCGACCGGATCTCCGCCGAGCTGTACTTCGCCCACGCCGACGAGGACCCGTCGATGCCCGAGGAGCAAGTCCTGCGCTTGGAGCGGGCGTTCGCCGACGCGGGCGTCAAGCACCGGTGCGAGGTCTACGAGGGTGCGCACCACGGCTACACCCAGTCCGACACCGCCTCCTACCACCCCGAGGCGGCCGAACGGCACTGGCGGGAACTGACCGCTCTCTTCGCCCGCACCCTCTGACACCCGGTCGGGAGCGTTCCGTTGTCCATGACGAAAGGGCCGACAGCACGCTGTCGGCCCTTTCGTCATGGTGAGACTTACGCCGCCCGCAGCGGCCCCGCGAAGGACTTGCGGAGGGACCCGGGGGCGACCAGGGGGAGCAACGAGGCGAGCATCTTGCCCTTGAGCGTGCCGGGCTCCCGGGTCAGTTCGACATCGACCCGTGTACCGCTTCCCTCCGGGGTCATCCGGAAGACCCACCCGCCGCCTGCTCCGAACAGCTTCGAGTCGAGAGTGGAGATGGTGACCGTGTCCCCGTCCGGCTCCCACTCGTAGCGCGCACGCTCCCAGGCGGCAGCAGTGCCCTCGGTGACCTCGGCCCAGGTTTCGCCGAGGTCGTGGACCTCGAAGTGCTCGGCATCGATCGTGGGCCAGGCGTCGGCGCGCGACGGACCGAAATCCGTCAGGACCTCCAGCACGTCCTTCGGGGCGAGCGTGGAGACGAGGTGGAACCGTACGACTGCCATGGAGGCTTCCTCACCGAATAAGTAACTGTTCTGGCCGGTGACGAGAGAGTGGCACCCGAGGGTGTTACCTGTCAAGGCGGTTACTCTCGTGTGAGCGCCCAGTCAGTTGTCAGGACCGCTCGGCCTGGAACATCCAGCTCTGCTTCTCCAGGACGGCGGCCAGCCCGATCAGCAGGTCCTGCGTCACGGCGTCGGCCGGCCCGGTCTCCTCGATGCGTTCCCTGACGTGTCCGATGACGGCGGAGAACGTCTGCACCAAGGACTCGACCGCGTCCACGTCCCTCGTCCATCCCGCGGGGAAGGCGGGGACGACGCTGGTCGCCGCGACGGTGCCGGCCCGCCCGTCAGGGCTGACACCCAGGGCGGCGGCGCGCTCGGCCACGGTGTCCGCGTAGTCGCGTGCGCTGGTGACCACCTCGTCGAGCTGCAGATGGATCGAGCGGAAGCGCGGCCCGTACAGATTCCAGTGCGCCTGTTTGGCCACCAGGGACAGGTCGAGGAGATCGACCAGGGTCGCTTGCAGTGCGCGCCCCGCGATCTCGCGCTCCTTGCCCGGCAACGGGCTGTTTATCACCGTCATGAGGTGTGGGTTCCTTTCCGGATCTGTCGGCGGTGTCTCCATGGTCGAGTCGACGGGCGGTCCGAGGAACAGTCGTTTGACTGCTGTTCACGAGCACACCGCAGGAACTCGGCGAACAGCGCGACGCCAGTCATGTGACGGAGGCTGAGGGAAACCGCGGAGCGACCCGGAGATGTCACGCATGTCGCCGGGACGGGCCGTCGGTGATTCGCCTGCGGCCCGGGGAACACCTCGCTGCCGGGTGCCGTGAACCTCGGGGCCCCGGGAGCCGTCTACCCAATGGGGAGCGTCCACCTGGACCACGCGACGGCACCGGGTGACGTATGCCGTTCGCTGTCCACGTCGGCAGCGGACGGACGCCTCCCCGGTCGGCGGCCCGGCGTTGGTTCCCCCGGACCGGGCCGCCGGCCGCGAGACGGCGGGAACGTGCGTGCCCCGGCTCCGCACGCCGGGTCCGATCCGGCCGTGCACGGCCTCGCGTATGCTCATGCGTGTGAATGCCGCACCACCCGCCCGCAGACGCGACGGCGCCGCGACCCGCGAGGCGATCCTCGCCGCGGCGGTCGTCGAGTTCACCGAGCACGGGTACGCCCGTGCCGGGGTACGGCAGATCGCCGAGCGAGCGGGTGTCACCGCGATGATGATCAACCGTTACTTCGGCTCGAAGGACCGCCTGTTCGCCCAGGCCGTCGACCGTGCTTTCACCCCGCCGACCGTCGTCGGTGACCGGCCGCCGCGTCTGGCGCACTCCATCGCCCATGCGCTGGCCGAGCGCACCTCCGCCGACGCGGAGGAGCTCGACCCGTTCCTGTTGCTGCTGCGTTCGGCGGCGGACCCGGAGGCGACGGACATCGTCCGCCAGGGCGTCGAGGCACATGTGGGAGCCCGGCTCGCCGGGTTGCTCGACGGCCCCGACTCCGACGTCCGCGCACAGCTCGGATTGGCGCTGGTGGCGGGTACGTGGCTGCTGCGCCGGGTCGTCGGCACCACGGCGCTGGCCGAGGCGGACGACGAGTGCCTCGCGGGCATCCTCACCGACATGCTCGGGCCGGTCACCCGTGAGGGCGGTGGCGCCCCGCCCGCAGCCGCCGAAAGTGTTCCGGACGGCCCCGCCGGGTAGCGCACTGTTGCGGCACCCGGCGGCGTGAGGGCCGGTCCGGATCAGAACGCGGAACGGATGAGGCCGCCGTCGACACGGATGGTGGCTCCGCTGACGTACTGGGCGTAGCCGCTGCAGAGGTAGGCGACCGCCGCGGCGATCTCGTCCGGCTCGCCGAAGCGCTCCTGGTCGTTGGGGATGAGCGCGTCGACGGCGTTGGGCTGGATCTCGTCCCAGGTCTCGCCCCAGCCGCGGGCGGGGCCGATGCCGGTGACGAGGTCCTTGGTGGCCTCCACGAGGATGGCGCCGGGAGACACCACGTTGGAGGTGACGCCGGTGCCCTTCAGGTCGCGTGCCAGGGACACGGCCAGGTTGTGCCTGGCAGCCAGAGTGGCGTTGTACTGCGGGTGGGTGTTCATCGGCTGGGAGGCGAGGCCGCCGCCGATGGTGATGACCCGGCCCCAGCCGCGCTCCCGCATCGCGGGGACGAGGTGCTGGATCATGCGGACGCCGGAGACGACGTTGACGTTGTAGGTGTCCTGCCACTCCCCGGGAGACGCCTCGGCCCACGACAGGTGGCGGTAGAAGCCGGCGTTGTTGACGAGGATGTCGACGGGGCCGTCGGCGGTCGCCTCGCGGGCGACATCAGCGGCGGTCGCGTCGTCGGCCAGGTCTCCGAGTACGGTCGTGGCGCTGCCGCCGGCCTCACGGATTTCCCGCGCGACCTTCTCCGTACGCTCCTTGTCGCGGCCGTGCACGACGACGGTGGCGCCTTCCGCCGCCAGCAGCTTCGCGGTGGCCTCACCGAGCCCGGCGCTGGAGCCGGTGACGAGCGCGCGCTTTCCGGCCAGATCGAGGTTCATGTCTGTTCTCTCCTCCAGGGGTTCCCGAGCCGTGGTGGCCGGGTGACTGTGTCCTGATAGAAGTATACACCGGTAGACTTCTTGTGTGTCGGCAAGGTCCGGCCCGTCCGGATCAGTTCACCGAGCGGATGGTGCCGCCGTCCACCCTCAGCGTTGCCCCGCTGACATAGTCGGCATGAGGGCTTGCCAGGTAGACCACCGCGGCGGCGATCTCCTCCGGGCGCCCGAACCGGTTGGTGTCGTTGGGTACCCAGCTCTCCGCGGCTGCCCGCTCGATCTCCTCCCAGGTGTCGCCCCAGCCGTGTGCGGGGGCGATCCGCCACAGCAGGTCGCGGACCTGGTCGGTCAGGATCGCTCCGGGCGCCACCGTGTTGGAGGTGATGCCGCTCCCCTTCAACTCGCGTGCCAGGGAGACGGTGAGGTTGTGACGGGCGGCGAGTGAGGCGTTGTAGTGGGGCTGCGCCGACATGGGCTGGATGGCCAGGCCGCCGCCGATCTGGATGACGCGGCCCCATCCGCTCTGCCGCATGCGCGGGACGAGGCTCTGGATCATCCGTACTCCCGAGAGCACATTGGACTGATAGGTGGTGGCCCAGATCTCCGGAGTGGCGTCCGTCCAGCTCACCTGGTCGTAGGCGCCCGCGTTGTTGACCAGGATGTCGACCGTGCCTCCCGAGAGGGCGGCCGCCGCTACGGCCGCCGCTCCGTCCGCAGTGCTCAGGTCGCCGACCGCCACTTCCGCCCGGCCACCCGCGGAAGCGATGCGGTCGGCGGTCTCCGCGGTCCGCTTCTCGTTCCTGCCGTGCACGACGACGGCCACGCCCTCGTGGGCGAGTGCCTCCGCGATCGAGCGGCCGAGCCCGGCGCTCGAACCGGTGACCAGCGCGCGCTTTCCGGCCAGCTGCATGTCCATGTGGATGTCCTCTTCCTGGAGGTATGTTCGCTTCACCGTATATGAGCACACGTTGCGATGTGCGTGTGTGTGTGTCTCGGTCGACGGCCGAGGCCGTGTTTTACCCACGAGGCCCGTTCCGTGCGCCCCGAAGCCCGATCGGGGCGGAGCGCGTGCGGGTGGCGGCCGGTCCCGGCGGGGACCTCGGTCAGGAGGTTTTCAGTCCTCGTGTTCCCGACGGGGTGATGGCCAGCAGGGCGAGGCCCAGGCCGAGGAGCGCGATGGTGATGGTGTGCAGACCGGCGTCCGTGGCCCGGTCGCCGAACGACAGACTGATCAGACTCGACGACAGGACGGCGCCCAGGTAGGTGAAGGTCCGCATGAGCCCTGCTGCGACGCCGACGGCCTCGGCGGGTGCCTGCTGGTACAGCGCGGCCTGGTTCCCGATCACTCCCAGGCCCGAAACCACGCCGAACACCATGGTGATCAGGACCATGACCCAGATCGGCGTGGTCGAAGTGAACAGCAGCAGACCCACCGGACCGAGGACCGCCGCGACGGCCGTGCAGTACAGGGCGGAGCGCACCAGCCCGCGCCGGGCGAAGGGGACGGAGACGAGGGCGGCGAACACCGACATCGGCAGGACCAGCAGGCCCACGCCGATCGCGGACAGGCCCCGAGTCTCCTGCAGCCACTGGGTGAGTCCGTACAGGATGCAGTAGTTGAGCAGGAAGGTGATGCACACGCGCAGGTAGGTGGCGCTCAGCGCCTTGTTCCTGGCCAGCATCCGCACGTCGACGAAGGGATCCTCGGTCCTGCGTTCCCGGCCCACGAGGGCGATCAACAGGACGAGGGTCACCGCGAGGAGCAGCCACCGCGGGTGGTGCAGGTCGTTGAGGAAGAACAGCAGCGACGCTATGGTGCCGGCGAAGAGCACCATGCCAGGAATGTCCAGCCGGGCCGAGGGCCCGGTCTCCGCGGTCCTCTGCGCGCGAGGGGGGTCTCGCGGTACCCAGGCGAGCGTCATGACCACTCCGATCAGGACCAGGGGGACGTTGACGAAGAAGGTGATGCGCCAACCGGCTGCCGCGGCCAGCAGACCGCCCAGCGGCAAGCCGAGCGCGGAGGTGACCTGGGCCGCGATGGCCAGTGCGCCGAGCGTGCCGCCCGGCTGCGCGGACTCGTGCTCGGCTGCCCACCGTCGCACGATCACCATCGCGGTCGGATATCCGGCCGAGGTGCCCACGCCGAGGATGACCCGTGCGGCCACGAGGGTCGGCAGGTTCGTCGCCACGGTACCCAGCGCGCCACCGACCCCGACCAGGACGAGGCCCGTCACGAACACCCGGCGCGGTCCGAGCCGTCCCGCCAGCCTGCCCATGGTGGGCTGCCCGATCGCGCTGGCCAGGTAGAGGGTCGAGACGAGCCAGATGGTGGACGCCGCCCCGGCATGGAACGTGTGTCCGATGGCGATCAGCGTCGTCGCGATGATCGAGCTGTTGATCGGGTTCAGGGACGAACCGAGCATGAGCGGGACGGTGAACCGCCATCCAGGGCTCACGGCGCCGGCGAGCTGGCCCTGAGGATTTCCTGTTGCCTTCTCGGTCATGCGCCGCAGCGGCGTTCTACGTATCTTCATGACGACCAACAGTACAGGTTTCCTGAACAGTTTGCCTTAACACCTAGGAGTATGTGTGCCGGAGTCGGGGATGCGTATGTCTCCGTCGGCCTGCGCGGCACGGTCTCCTCCCCGAGGGATGGTCTTCAGGCGGCCTGTAGGGTTCCAGCGTGGAAGAGAAGAACATCCCCTCGGCGGATCTGGCGGTGGAGCTCGTGCGGTCCATGGACCGGCTCCGCGGCCGTATCCGGTCCGAGACCGGCATGCGCACGGGCCCATGGAGCCGTAGTCAGCTGGCCGCCCTCAGTCGCGTGGTGGCCGGACCACCGGCGACCACGAGCGACCTCGCGGCCGCCGAGTACATGAAGCCGCAGTCCATGGCCCAGACCCTGGCCGTACTGGAGAAGAACGGCCTGGTCGCCCGCGATCCCGACCCGTCCGACGGTCGGCGCGTGCTCTTCTCCGCCACTCGGCGCGGCCGGGAGGAGGCGGAACACTGGCTGCGGGCGCGCGAGGCGTGGCTCGCCGACGCCATCGACGTCACCCTCACGGACAGCCAACGGTCCGGCCTGGTGATGCTGACGGAAGTCCTGGGGCTGCTGGCCGACTCCGACGCCACGTCACCGCCGCGCCGCGGCCCGAGAGACCTGCCGGGAGATGCCTTCCCGCGACCGTGACGACGGCCTCGACCGGGCCGGACGCGGGTGGCGCCGACCCGGCGCGGCGCGACCTCGTACATCTCGGTCAGGTACCGGGTTCTGTGGTGGCCCGCTCGATGTCGTACAACTCTCCGAAGCCCGCGAGGTCCTGCAGACTTTCATAGACGGCGAAGGACTCGGCGGCCGGCCGCGGGCTCGGCAGTCCGGCCCGCTGCGCCTCGTACGCCTCACGCAGCGCGCTGAAGGCTGCTGCCTGGCCGGTGACCGGGTCGATGACCATCGAGTACCCCAACTCGTTCCACTCCTCGGGAGCATGGAGGTCGAAGGACGTCAGGAGGGCGACGGGACCGGACAGGCGCCGCGGTGCGGCGGCCCGCTGTTCTTCGTTCTCCGGCAGCAGCATGACGACGTCGGCACCTGCGGAGAAGTACGCCTCGCAGCGTTCGAGGGCCGCCTCGAAACTCTCGTTCCGCACGGCACCGGTCCGGGCGATCAGGAGCAGGTCCGGATCGCGCCGCGCCGCCACGGCGGCGCGCACCTTCCCGATCATCTCCTCGACCGGGATCAGGTGCTCCACGTGGCGGTGGTGACTGGCCCGCTTCGGTGCCACCTGATCCTCCAACTCGATGGCGTGAACACCCGCCGCCTCCAGCTCCCAGACCATGCGGGTCGTGTGCACGGCGTCGCCGAAGCCCACCCCGCCGTCGACCACCAGGGGAAGCGCGGAACGACGGCGTACGGCGGCCGCCGCCTGGGCGAGCTCCGTGAGTGACAGCAGAGCCTCCGAGACCGCGAGCGACAGGCCGAGCCCGCCGCCGCCGAGGTATCCCCCGTCGAAACCGAGCTGCTCGCACAGACGCGCGGTCAGGGCGTCGGGGCAGTGCGGGATCATCAGGGGTCCCTCGGTCTCCACGCGGCGCCTGAATGCCGCGCGTGCCAGGTTGTCCATTCGTCTTCTCTCCCTTGTTCGCGCGTGCGGCTCGTCCCTCGCCCGTCTCACGCCCTCGGGTGGGGCCGCTGCGTCGTACGTGCTCACATGTAAACGTCCACACATGATCCGGAACGGAACCGTGCCTCACACATATCCTTGCCGGCTCTGCCCGGAACTCAATGTCTGCAACTGTAGACTTGTCTCGTCGATCTGACTACGCTGACCCTCATGGAACATGAGGTGTCTTTTCGGGATCCGCCTACGGAGGGTCCCGGCCGTCAGCGCGACGCGGCGGCGACCCGCAGGGCCATCCTCAGGTCCGCGACCGCCGCCTTCACCCGTCTCGGCTACGACGGCGCGGGTGTGCGGGGTATCGCCGAAGGTGCCGGCGTGAGCGCGATGATGGTCAATCGCTATTTCGGGTCCAAGGAGAAGTTGTTCGCGGAGGTGGTGGACACCTCCTTCACCCCGCGCACCGTGGTCGGCGACAGTCCGCGGACCCTGGGCCGTGACATCGCCGACGCCCTGGTGGAGCGCACGATGCCGGACGCGGAGGGACTGAGCCCCTTCCTGCTGACGCTGCGGTCGGCCTCCAATCCGCGTTCGGCCGAGATGACGCGACAGGGCATCCAGAAGCACGTGGAACGTCATCTCGCCGGGCTGCTCGCCGGCGAGCGGGCGCGGGAGCGCTCCGCTCTCGTCCTCTCGCTGATCCTCGGCGTCTGGCTGATGCGCAGCATCGTCGGGAACACGGCCCTGGTGGAAGCGGACCCCGCCGAGCTCACCTCCCTGCTCGAACACCTGCTGGTCGGTCTGCTGGAGGACCCCGCGCCGTAGCGCCGCGGAGCGGACCCGAGAACCCATCTGCTCACCGGCGCCCACGGCGCCGCTCCGAGTTGCAGGCGCTGCGCGCTGAAGCCTTCCAAGAGCGCGCGTACGACACATGTGGTGCGAGGAGAAAACCATGACTGAGCGAGGACCGCTGGACGGCCGTGTGGCGATCGTGACCGGCGCGGGCCGAGGCATCGGCCGGGGAGAGGCGATCGCACTGGCAGCCGCCGGCGCGAAGGTCGTCGTCAACGACGTCGGGGTCAAGGCCGACGGAATCGGAGCCGCCCGTGGCCCGGCCGACGAGGTGGCCGAGCTCATCCGCTCCCAGGGCGGTGAAGCGGTGGCCAGCTATGAGTCGGTGGCCGACTGGGACGGTGCGGCCCGGGTGGTCGCCACCGCGGTCGAGACCTTCGGGCGGCTCGACATCCTGGTGAACAACGCCGGAATCGTCCGCCAGCACACGATCGAGGAGGTGACGGAGGAGGACTTCCGGCTGACCCTCGACGTCAACCTCAAGGGAACCTTCGCGATGTGCCGCAGCGCCGTCCCGGTGCTGCGGAAGTACGGCGGCGGGCGCATCATCAACACCTGCTCGAACCAGTGGGCCGCACCGATCGGCAACCCCGAGTACGCCGCCTCCAAGGGCGGAGTCGTGAGTCTGACCTACGAGTTGGCGTGGGAACTGGACAGCGACGGCATCACCGTCAACGCCATCGCGCCGTTCGCCCTGACCCGGATGACGGAGGACGCCAAGCAGCGTGACGCCGCGCTCGTGGCGGCCGGTGCCATGAGCGAACGACGGCTGAAGGCCAAGGAGGCGCGGGCCGACGCGGGTATGGTCGCGCCGATCGTCGTCTATCTGGCCTCGGACGCCGCGGCCGAGGTGACCGGCTGTGTCTTCCGGGCCGGCGGAGGGAAGATCGGTCTCTACAGCCATCCCGTCGAGACCCGGACCGTCTTCCGCGATGAGGAGAGCGGCCCCTGGTCCTACGACGAACTTGCCGATCTCCTGCCGCGGACCGTACTGGCGACCACCACCAAGGCGCCGCACATCCTGTGACGCGACAGGGGCGGCGTACCTCCCGTGGCCCCCTCCCGACGCCGGGTCCGCCCGCCGCTCCGTTCGCGAGCGGCGGGCGGTGGCGGACTCCCGGCGGAACCACGATCGGACACCCCGTGTACGGGACCCGTGGTGGCGACGGCCAATGTCCGGCGGCCCCTTTCGGTGGCCGGCAAGCAAGGAACTCGAGACGAAAGTGATCCAACCTGTGACCGAACGCACCACACCCGTGGCCCGCACCCCGCTCGGCGGCTCCGGCATCTCGGTACGGCCTGTCGGCCTGGGGCTCATGGGGATGTCGCAGTTCTACGGGGCAGTGGACCCCGACGTCTCGGTCGCCACCGTCCGGGACGCGATCGAGCAGGGCGTCGAGCTCTTCGACACCTCGGATTACTACGGGGCGGGCAGCGCCGTCCCGGGCGGGGCGGTGGCAGGCTTCGGGCACAACGAGGAACTGCTGGGACGGGCCCTGCACGGCCGCCGGGACCGTGCGGTCGTCGCGACCAAGTTCTCCGCGCGCCCCGGTCCCGGGGGCGGCAGCTTCTTCGACGGTCGCCCCGACTACGTCAAAGCCGCCTGCGAGGCGAGTCTGAAGCGCCTGGGTACGGACCGCATCGACCTGTACTACTACCACCGGCTGGACCCGACCGTCCCCGTCGAGGAGACCGTCGGCGCCATGGCCGGGCTCGTCGCCGAGGGCAAGGTCCGGGCGATCGGCCTGAGCGAGGTGACCCCGGAAGTCCTGCGCCGCGCGCACGCGGTCCATCCCGTCGCGGCACTCCAGAGCGAGTACTCGCTGTGGGAGCGCGGCGTCGAGTCCGAGGTGCTGCCCGAGTGCCGCCGCCTGGGTATCGGCTTCGTGGCCTACAGCCCGCTGGGGCGCGGCATGCTCACCGGATCCCTCGACCGCGGTGCGGAGTTCGCCTCGGACGACTTCCGGTCCACGATCCCCAAGTTCCAGGGCGAGAACTTCGCGCGGAACCGGCGGCTGGTCGACGGCCTGGAGCGGTTCGCCACTGGGACCGGAGCCACCCCGGCACAGATCGCGCTCGCCTGGTTGCTGGCCCGGCACCACGACGTCGTCGCGATCCCCGGCAGCACGCGACCGGCCAACGTCCGCGCCAACCTCGCGGCGACCGCGGTCCGGCTCAGCGCGGACGACGTGGCCGAACTTGACGATCTGTTCGACCCGGCGCGGGTCAGCGGCGGCCGGTACGGAGACCTCCACACCGTGCCGCGTGTCACCGGCGCGTGAGGCCGCGCCCTGTTCCGGCCCGGGCACGACCGTGGCCCCGTCGGCCGGCGGGGCCCGGCCCGGCGGGGCTCACCACCTTGCCCGCTGACCATCGGGGTGCGTCCGAGATGCCGGTCGCCGAGACCGGGCCGCAGGCCCGGCCCACACCGGTCCGGGCGAAGCCGGGTCAGACGTTCTGCCGGCGCAAGCCGATGGTCCGGGCGATCTCCCGGGTCCGTTCGGACCAGGGCGTGGGCGTCAGTGTGGCGCGGTCGAGGCGGACGACCGTGCGCCCGCCGTGGGCGTGGGTGGTCTTTCCGTCGGCCGAACACACCTGGTAACCCGCGGTGGCGGAGGTGGCCCCCATGCGCTCCATCCACAGGCGTACCGCGTACTCGCCGACCCCGGACACGGGAAGGTCGTAAGTGATGTCGAACGACTTGGCGACGTTGAAGCCGTCCCCTTCGAGACCGGTGCTGCCACCGACCCCCTGGCCGCGCCAGAACGCCCCCCACGCCCGCTCGACCAGCACCTGGTAATGGCCGTTGTGCAGGAGGCCCATCGGGTCCAGGTCGTCGAAGTGGACGACCACCGGAAGCAGGACTCCGACGTCGATGCCCGGAGCGTCGGAGTCGGAATGGGCGACGGCCATGGATGTCTCCTCCTGCAGGTTGGAACACATTACTCACATGTATCTCGGAGAGTAGCAGCACATGTGAGAAGGGCATGGGAGAACCGAATCGAGGAACCTGCGGCCAAGGCCACACCCTTCGCCGAGCGCGGATGAAGAGGTCCGGATACGGCCCCGGCCCGTAACGTCGGAGCGGGTGCCGGTCCGCCGAGGCAGCGCACGTCCTCGTCCCCACCGTGCCGCTGCCGGCACCCCACCCTGGACCTCCGACCGCTCGCGTGGCTCAGAAACCGGTGTACGTCGGCGTCGAACCGAACACCGGCGGGTGCAGGCCCGGCGCCGCGGGCCGGGGGGAGACCGGAGGCGAGGCGGCGGCCCCGGCGGGCGCGACGTCCGGCCGCCGCAGCGCGTCCCGCAGCGCCACCCGGGAGGCGATGCCGAGCTTCGGATAGATCTGGTACAGGTGGGCGCCGACCGTGCGGTGCGAGATGAACAGCCGCTCGGCGATCTGCTTGTTGGTCAGTCCGGTCGCGGCCAGCTCCGCTATCTCCCGTTCCTGCGCCGTGAGGGTCGCCCCCGCCCCGGCCCCGTCCCCGTCGTCGGGGTGCGGTACGGCCCGGCCGGCTGCTCGCAGCTCCTTGCGGGCACGCTCCGCCCAGGCGGTGGACTCCAGCCGCCGGAAGGTGTCCAGCGCGGCGGTCAGCGGAGCCTTGGACTCCGACAACGACCGCGACCGGCGCAGCCACTCACCCTGGGCCAGCAGCACTCTCCCCAGGACGAAGGGCCACCGCTCGGCGTCCGGGGTGGCCAGCGCCGCTCCGAACAGGCGGGCGGCCTCGGCGGCGTCCTCCGTCACGAGTGCCTCGGCCGCGTCCGCCAGCATGCCCAGCCAGGGCGACAGCCCGGCGACGTTCGTCTCCTCGCGCAGGGCACGTACGTGCGCGACCGCCTCCGCCCGCCGGTCGGTGCGGACGGCCGACTCCACCAGATCGAAGAAGACCCACGAGGCGTGCGCGACGTACGGGGGGAAGCTGCCGGCCGGACCGATGGCGCTCACACGCCCGTACGCCGAGTCGAAGTCGCCGTCGGCGATGTCCGCGAGGGCGTGCACGTGGAGGGCACAGTGGACGGCCTCCCTGATGCCACGCGGCGCCGCCCAGTTGATCATCGCGTCGGCGAGCGCGTGCGCCGTCCCGGTGTCCCCGCGTGACGCGGTCACCAGACCCTTCGTGTACTGGGAGAACCAGGTGCAGACGGTGTACCCGGACCTCTCGCACAGCGTCAGACCCTCTTCGGACAGATCCAGGACCTCGGCCCACCTGCCGCGGTGGTAGCCGTCCAGGCACAGGTGCAGCAGGGCGCCGATGTGTCTGCGCACCGGGCCGCCCTCGCGGCCCTGCCGCACCAGCCGCCAGGACGCCTCGCGCACCGCCGACAGCCGGTCCGGGTACACCGCCGCCGTGCCCACCCGCACCACCCGGGCCGGGTCGGTCTCCTTGGTCGCGCCGTCGATGATCTCGTCCAGCTCCCGCAGCGACGCCGCGTCGATGTGGGCCGGATCGCCCCAGGCACGGGCGGCGACGAGCAGCAGCGGCGGGGGCGACGGCCGCAGCCGGGCGACGGCCGCGTAGTACGGCGCCCACAGCTCCTCGCGGGCGCCGTAGTTGCACAGCAGCAGCAGGAAGTGCAGGGCGTCGATGAGCGCGGGGTCCTCCACGTCGAAGCCGTGGTCGCCCTCCTCGATGGCACCGACCAGAAGGCGGTGGGCCGTCGCCAGGTCGCCGTCGGTGTTCAGTACGAGCTGGACGGCGGCGGTCGCGGAGCGCAGCGACGCCCCGTACCCGGGGTCCGCGCGCCAGGCGTCCTCCAGCAGGGTCGACGCGCTGCTCAGCGCGCCGATCGCCTCGGCACCCACATAGGCCGCCTCCGCCAGCCGACGCGCCCGGTCGGTGTCCCGCGGACTGAGGTCGGCGGCCCGGGTGAGCGCCGCGATCGCCGCCACCGCGTCCCCGCGGTTCTGGATGAGCCGCGCGGTCCGTTCCAGCAGGAGGGCGACCTCCTCGTCCGGCTGCAGCGTGGCCTCACCCAGGTGCCAGGCACGCTGCTCCGGCCGGTCGGCCAGCACCTGGGCCAGGGTCAGATGGGCCGCCCGCCGGCCGCTGCTGGTCGTCGCCTCGACGACGGCCGACATGATCAGTGGGTGCCGGAACACCAGGCGGCGCGGGGAGGTCTCCACCCGGACGAGTCCGTCCCGCTCGGCCGGGTCCAGGTCGCGCAGGTCAGCGTGCTGGTCCGACTCCCGGGCCGCGGAGGACAGCACACCCAGGTCACCGCTGCCCTCCAGAGTGGCGAGCAGCAGCAGCGTCCGGGTCGCCTCGGGCAGCACCCGGACCCGGGAGACGAACAGCGACTGGAGGCGTGCGCCCAGCGGCAGTACGGCGGGAAGGACCTCCTGGGCCCGGCGCTGGTCGGCGCGGAGCGCGTCGGGGAGCTCCAGAAGGGCCAGCGGGTTTCCCTGCGCCGCGTCCAGCAGACGCCGTCGCACGGGCAGCGCGAGGTCGGGGAAACGCAGTTCCACGAGACGGGTGGCTGATTCCGTGTCCAGGGCGGGCAGTTCGTATGCGGGCAGCCCGCTGCCGTCGAAGAAGCTCGCCACCTTGGTGCGGGAGGCCGCGAGGAACCGGACGCGCCCGCCGGAAAGCCGCCGGGCGACGAGGCCGAAGACGGCCGCGCTCGCCCGGTCCACCCAGGGCAGGTCGTCCACGACGAGCAGTACGGGCCCGTCCTCGGCCGCCGACCGCAGAAGTGCCAGCACCGCGTTGCAGACCAGCAGACGCTCGGGCGCGGGCCCGGCGCTGAACCCCAGAGCGACGTTCACCGCCTCCCGGCTGGGAGAGGACAGACGGTCCAGGATGCCGTGGAGGGGGAACAGGATCTGGTTCAGCGCCGCGTAGGCGACATCCGCCTCGAACTCGACTCCGGCCGCGCGCAGCACCCGGGTACCGTCCCGGGAGGCCGCGCGGGCCACCGCGTCCAGCAGGGAGGACTTGCCGACGCCGGGCTCCCCGGACAGCAGCAGGGTGCTGACCGGGCTCCGGTCCAGCAACTCACGGACGAGGTCCAGGTCGCGTTCGCGGCCCACGAGGGAATTGCCGGAGTCCTCGAACGCCGCGTCAACGGCGGGCATCGCGCACCATCCGCTTCCCGCCGCGCCCGGCCGTGCGGGTACCGAGAGGGGCGGCGTCCGCCGCGCACCCGGCGTAGCAGACGGCCCGCGAGGTCCCCGTCGCCCGCGTCCATGCGAAGCCCGGCATCTGCGTCCCTCCGTCGGTGCCCGGCCATTCTAATGCCGCACCCGGTGAGTCCTGCGCCGTGGCGGTGTTCAGAACGCAGGCTCGTGGCGGTGGCCGAAGGCCCTGGTGGTTCCGCCCCCGGGAGTCCCGGCCGTCCGCGTCGAAGGCCCGGACGGCACGGGTGCGTCGGTCGGTGGCGGCCGGTGCCCCGGTCGCCGGGAGCCGCCCGGTGGGCCGCAGTGGCTCAGGACTCCGACCACTTCTGGTTGTCGTGGCCGTTGCACGTCCACAACTGGATCCGGGTGCCGTTGGCCGTCCCCTCGTCCTGGACGTCCGCGCACTTGTCGGCGAGCTTGCTGACCACGTCGTGCCGGTAGTTCAGCTCGAACTGCTGCGCCGGTCCGCCGTTGCAGCCGGCGAGTTGGAGCACGGCCCCGTCGGCGGTGGAGCCGTTTGCGAGCTGCACACACATGCCCAGCACACGCATGGTTCCGTCGGACGGGAAGGTCCAGTGCTGGGAGACGGAACCGGAGCAGTCCCAGATCATCAGCCGGGTACCCGACACGGCCTTGCCACCCACCACGTCGAGGCAGCGCTGCGAGTCGTGGCTGAAGATGCCCACCCCGGCCGGTGCGGACGAGGCTCCCGTGCGGGGCCCGTCCTCGGCCGCGGCGGCGGGGTCCTTGTCCGGGGCCTTCGTATCCTTGCCGGACGCACCGCTGCTGGGCGAGGCGGACGCGGAGGGGCTCGCCGAGGACTTGCCGGCCTCGCGGTGGTCGGCCTTCCCGTCCTCCTTGGTTCCGGACGCGCTCGCCGACGGCGGCGCCGGAGTGTCGAGCCCCGCGACGTCGTCCGCACCGTAGTCGCCTGCGTCCACGACCACCGAGGCGCTGCCGTGCTGTCCGCCGTCGTCCTGGTTCACGAGGACGAGGATCAGGCCGAGAACGCCCGCGGAGAGCAGTCCCACGACGCCCACGACGCCCAGGGCGCCGCGGAACCCGTCGCGTTGGGCCTTGTCACCGCGGCGGCCGAAGAGGCCGCCGCGGCGCCGTTTCCCGGCGGACCGGTCTTCCACGAGGGTGTCCGCCGACGTCGCCCCGGCCCGGGAGGCGCCGGCGTTCCCGCGGGACCCGAACGAGGAGACCTGGGTGAGCCGGGGCATGGAGCCGTCCCGACCGGCCGTGGGGGCCGACCGCGATTCCCGCGCTGGTGCGGCCGGTGCGGCAGGTGCGGCGTCGTCCGGCGCGGCGTCCGGGACCGGTGCGTCCGTGGCCGGTGCGTCCGTGGCCGGTGCGGAGGCGGAACTGACCTTCTTGGCACTGCCTGGGACGCGTTTGGGGAGATCGCGCCCCGGCCGGGGCGGGTGTGGAGGCTGCATGGTTCCTTCCGAGGAGGACACGAGACATGGAGCAGGAGGTGGTACGGACGGTTGTCGCCGGGCCGACACGCCCTCACACGTGGATCGGACGAAGTCGAGCCGTCCCGGGGACACGCGCTTTCTACCGGTCCGACGACGTGGAATCGAACCGGCGCGGCGGACGGCGCGCCGGAAGCCGCGCACCCGTCACGCGGCGGATGCACGCGTACCCGGACGGCGTCCACGCCGGACGCCGTCGCGGAGTCGGCTCACGGTCGCGGCCAGGCATCCACCGCTCCTCGCCGTCGCTTCCGGCGGCCGTGAAACCGTTCTCCGCGGGGGAGTAGACCTGCCGTTCGCCGTCGTCGGTCCGGGCGGTCCGCTCACTGCGACGGCGCGCACATTACACCAGCCATGTGTGACACCGGGGGCAGCGGAGGAGGAGCCCCGACACGGAGGGAGGCTTCTGAAACACCCGGACCTGACACCGGAGCGGACGGCTCCGTCATGGAGCAGGTATGTGCCTCCGTCACGCCGACAAACCTCAACTACTCTGGTACCCAGGGTGGCCGAGGGGACACCGGGCAATCGTGTGGGTGTCGGCATCGACCGACGGCAGGAAACAGGTACTTGCCGCGAGTTTGTCCGTGTGTCCACCGGGTCCACCACCCCGCGACCTCGGCGCCCGGCAGAAGAGGCGCCGCCCGTGCAAGGTACCTCTGGTCCGTGGCTCACGGGGTGCCGTCTGAGGAGGAACCCGCGTGTCTCGCCAGGTACTCACCGTCGGCCCGGACAGCGCCGACGGCTTGTCAACGATCGGGGAGGCGCTGGCCAGAGCACGCAGCGGCGCGGTCCTCAGCATCCTCCCCGGCACCTACCCGGAGAATCTGACGATCACCACGCCGGTCACCATGGTCGCGGCCCAGGCACGCGGCACCGTGGAGATCGCACCCCGCCGGGGCACCGCCCTGACGCTGAAGGCGGACGCCGTCATGCTGACCGACCTGGTGCTGCGCGGGCGTGACGAGGAACTTCCGGTCGTGGACGCGCCCCGGGGACAGGTCGCGATGGACGGCTGCGAGATCGCGGCCTCCTCCTGGACCGCCCTGCTCGCCCGCAACACCGGCTCCCTGGCCCTGCGGGACTGCCGCGTCACCAACGGCGCGGGCGCCGGCGTCGTGGTCACCTCGTCCGCCGAGAGCTCGGTGGAGTCCTCCACGCTCGAACACCTCGGCACCACGGGCGTCGTGATCGGCGAGCAAGGACGTGTCACCGTACGGGGCTGCACGATCCGGGACGCCCGCGGCAACGGCATCCTCGCCAACGGCGACGCCCAGGGTTCGGTCGAGGAGTGCGACATCTCCGCCACGGACAAACCCGCGGTGGCGCTCGAAGGCCGCAGCACCTTCCACGTACTGCGCACCGTGCTGCACGACACCACCACAGGTGTGTTCATCACCAGCGAGTCGCGCACCGTCCTGGAGGACGTGCGGGTGACCAACACCTCCGGCGTGGGCATCGCGGTGGGGCAGGGCAGCGACCCGCTGCTGCGCCGCTGCCGGGTGGCCCGCGCCAAGGAACACGCGGTGCTCGTCACGGATCGTTCGCGGGGTACGTTCGAGGACTGCTGGGCGGATTCCTGCCAGGCGCCCGCGATCCGGGTGACCGGCTTCTCCTCACCGGTCTTCGTCGGCCTGACGGTACGTGACTGCGCGGACGCCGGACTGCTGCTGGAGGAAGAGTCCGCGGCGGAACTCGACCGCCTGGAGGTGGTGGACGCCAAGGGCGCCGGCATCTCCATCCGCACCGGAGCCAATCCGCTGGTCCGCCGGGCCCGGATCATCTCCCCCGCGGGGCACGGCGTGGAGGTGACCAAGGACGGCAGGGGGCGCCTCGAAGACTGCCTGATCCAGCGGTCCGGCGGCGCGGGCATCCGAGTCGAGGACGACGGCAACGTCTACGTCGGCGGGGGAACGGTGGAGGCGCCGCAGGGCGCCGGGCTCTCCGTGGGCGGCGACGGCACCATGACCGTACGGGACTGCGCGATCACCTCGGCGGCCCAGCACGGCGTTCTGGTCGAGAAGGACGGGGATCTGACCGCGACCCGCGTCACGGCCCGGGAGAGCGGCGAGCAGGGCGTGCTGATCGCCGACGGAGGGCGGGCGTCCCTGAACTCCTGCGAGATCACCGCGAGCGGCAAGGACGGCGTGCGCATCGAGACCGACTCACCGGTCTCCCTGATCAACTGCACCGTGCGGGACAACAAGGGCGGCGGCCTGGTCCAGGCCAAGGCGGGCGACCGCGTCGCCGTGGACGGTCTGACCAGTACGGGAAACGCCAAGCGGGACGCGTGGGGCGTCGGCGACGCCGCGGACACCGACCCCGCCGCCTCCCCGGGCACCCATGAGCGCGGCGACGGCTCGGGCGAAGACGCCTCCCTGGCCGCTCTCGACGAGCTGATCGGCCTGGACAACGTCAAGCAGCAGGTCCGTACCCTGGTCAACCTCACCCAGCTGGCCCAGCGCCGGGCCAGGCTGGGCATGCCGGCACCGCCGATGAGCCGGCACCTCGTCTTCGCGGGCCCGCCGGGCACCGGCAAGACCACCGTGGCCAGGCTCTACGGCAACATCCTCGCCGGGCTCGGCACGCTCCGTTCGGGACATCTCGTGGAGGTTTCCCGGGCGGATCTCGTCGCCCAGATCGTCGGCGGCACCGCGATCAAGACCACCGAGGCGTTCCAACGGGCGCTGGGCGGCGTGCTGTTCGTCGACGAGGCGTACACGCTGCTCTCCGACGGCCGGGGCTCCGGCGCCAACTTCGGGCGCGAGGCGGTCGACACCCTGCTGAAGCTGATGGAGGACCACCGCGACGACGTGGTCGTCGTCGCGGCGGGCTACTCCTCCCAGATGGACGACTTCCTGGCCTCCAACCCCGGCCTCGCCTCGCGCTTCTCGCGGACCATCGAGTTCGAGAACTACGCCGTGCCCGAACTCGTCGCCATCGTCGAGAAGATGTGCGAGAGCCACCAGTACCGGCTGGACGAATCGACCCTCCAGGCACTGGCCGTCCGCTTCGACCGCATGCCCAAGGACGCCACGTTCGGCAACGGCCGTGAGGCGCGCCGGGTGTTCGAGGAGATGGTGGACCGCCAGGCGACCCGGCTCGCCGGCCTCGCCGAGATCTCAGCGAGCGATCTGCAACTGCTGCTCCCCGAGGACGTCGGCGCCGAGGAAGCGGCGGCGGTGCACGGGGAAGCGGCGTCCGACGAGATGGACCCGCTGGCCCGACTGGGGGACCTGGTGGGGCTGGCCGCCGTCAAACGCGACGTCACCGACCTCGTCAACCTCCTGTCCACCGCACGGCAGCGGGCGGCGGCGGGGCTGCCCGTACCGCGCATCGGCCACCACCTCGTCTTCACCGGTCCGCCGGGAACGGGCAAGACGACCGTGGCGCGCCTCTACGGCGAGCTGCTCGCTTCCCTCGGCGTGCTGCCCCGCGGTCAGCTCGTCGAGGTGTCCCGCGCCGATCTGGTCGGCCGCTACATAGGCCACACCGCGCAGCTGACCCGCGAGGTGTTCGAGCGGGCGATCGGAGGGGTCCTGTTCGTCGACGAGGCGTACACCCTGACCCCGGCGGGTGGCTCGCCCTCCGACTTCGGCCGTGAGGCCGTCGACACCCTGCTGAAGCTGATGGAGGACCACCGCGACGAGGTCGTCGTGATCGTCGCCGGATACACCGAGGAGATGGAGGGATTCCTCGCCTCCAACCCTGGGCTCTCCTCACGGTTCTCGCGGCGCGTCGAGTTCGCCGACTACTCCTCCGGTGAACTCGTCACGATCGTGCGGGCCCACGCGGCGGCCTCCGGCTACGACTGCGGCCCCGGCACCGGGCAGGTGCTCCGCGAGTACTTCGATTCACTGCCCCGCGACCGCTCCTTCGGCAACGCCCGCCTGGCGCGGCAGGTCCTGGAAGGCATGATGACGCGTCAGGCCGGACGCATCAGCCGCATGACGGCGCCCAGCTTCGAGGATCTGCGGCTCCTCCTCCCCCAGGACGCGTCCCGACGGCAGGAGCTGACCGCATGACCGTCCCGACGGCAGGAGCTGACCGCATGATCGGCACGCCACGAGGGAACCCCGCGGGCCCCGGCCCGCGTGACCGGCGCCGGACCCTCGTACGCTCCGGCGCCTCGCTCCTGCTGCCACCGGCGCTGACCGCGACGCTCGCCCTGGCGATCCCGTCGGCCGCCGCCGCGAGCGGGCCGACCGTCGCACTGCCCGTCATGAGCGCCCGGCTGGCCGACGACGCCGCGTGCACCAAGGCGTCCACGACCACGGCCGCGGCCACGCCGTGGGAACACCGGAGTCTGGAACTGTCTCGCGCCGCGCGGATCTCGAGCGGCGCGGGTGTGAAGGTCGGCGTGGTGGACACGGGTGTCGCGACGAACGCGCCCACCCTGGCCGGCCGGGTGGAGGCGGTGGGCCAGGGCGGGACCGACTGCGTGGGGCACGGCACCTTCGTCGCCGGACTCCCAGGCCCGAAACCACGCCGAACACCATGGTGATCAGGACCATGACCCAGATCGGCG
>NZ_JBSFVR010000075.1:0-26150 GCF_053592415.1 Streptomyces sp. NPDC002690
CGAACCCCCGGCCCCCCCTCCGCCTTGCCCGCCCCCCCCCCACACACGTTTTGCTACCGGGGGCCCTGCTTCCCCGGGGGGCTGCCGAGCACTTGCTCGGCAGCCGCTCCGACGATCCTATTCCCGCCTGGTGTGCCTGGCTCTCGGAAGCGGATCTGGCCGTCGACTCGGGTCAGGCCCTCCTCGATCTCGGGGACACGCGGCGCGCCCACCTGCTCATCCGTGAGGGGCAGGCGCTGCTACCACGCGCCCGGGACAAGACCCGCGGCGTCTTCCTTGCGTACGAGGCCCGGTCCCACCTCGACCTCGGAGAGCCGGACAGGGCTGCGGCTGCGGCCTCCGAGTCCTACCAGTTGGCCGAGCGCATTGGTGCGCCCCGCTGCGTGCAACTCGTGCACAGTCTCGCGCCTCGCTTCGAGGCCCACCCGACCGCGCAGGGAGTTGCCGAGCTGCTCGAACGGCTCCGATCCGCCTGATTCTCGGGCCGACGCAGGCTATCGGTCCGCGCGTTCCGGCTTCCGCGCCCCGGGGGGGCGCTCGCTGGTGCGGGCCGGTACGAACGTGCCGATCGACGGCTTCGTCACCAACTGCCCCGAGCGGATCAACGCTCGCAGGGCGTAGCGCACGCCCTGTCTCGTGCCGCCGAATTCCTCTGCGAGTTTGATATCGGACGGAATGGCTGTGTCCGGCTTGTATGTTCCATCAGCAATTCTTTTTAGAATTGCGTCCCTGACGGTCTTGCTCATATTTCGCGGCGGATTATGATCGGCCGGGATGTACATCCCCTTGTTTGTCACGTGGATTCTGTTCCCCTTCACGTGAGGGTCCAGGATCTTCTTCAGTCGGTGCATCGAAAGCCCGAACTGGCCTCCCAGGGCTCCATATGAAGGAAGCCGCGTACCCGGTTTGCCTTCAAGTAGCTTCTCGATAGCCAATCGAGCATCTTTCGAACGTTCCTCCATTGGCTTCGAGTGATCGAACGCCGTTACCATATTCCCGCACCCTTCTTCCTTAAATGGAAACTCATGCCAGTGCGATCTCGTGGTCTCGCCACCGTGAAGGTGGTGACCTTCGTGTTCGCATTGATTCTTTCAAGACCTCCAGAATTCACCGTACTTTCGAGTAGGTGAAAACCGGAGGAAGATCATGCCGGGCGGTGTTGGCGGGCGGAATTCAGATTGCCGGCGTCCGCAACTTCGATGGAGCCGAGTGCCTGCGCCGACTCAGGCCGAGTTCGGTATCGGTGGCGGCTTCGAACACGGCTCGCAGGGCGGCGCGGACGTCTTCGTGGGGCCACCGGATGACGCCGCGCTCCAGGCGGGAAACGGCCTTCTGGTCGAAGGCGGCCGGGGCGGGGAGGCTATGCGCGGCAAGCCATTCCAGGACGTGCTCGGCTGTCTCGTGCTGGGTCCAGCCGCGTGCCCTTCTGGCATCGCGTAAGGCGGCGTTGGGGCCCGAGGGTCTGGTCATGAGGTCAGCGCTCCAGATTGGAGGATGCGGAGTTCGCCGTCGACCAGCGTCACCGGCGTGCAGCCGTACAAGGAGACGCACAGTGACGTGGCGAGCATGTACTTGAGCCGTGGATCTCCGTATTCCACCTTGATGTGCGCGGCAGGCTCGCCAGTCTTGGGGTCGAGCAGAGGGCGGCCCGTACGCGGGTCGTACGCGCGGCCGAAAACGCCCCACACCGGTGCGCTTTCCACGAGCGCCAGGGTGTGCCCGCGGCGCAGGTGCGGGCAGTCGCGGACAGACTCGATCGCACAGGCGAGGTGGACGGGTGGGGCAGCGACGACCTCGCCGTCCTCGATCGGCTGGTCCTGTGCAACGAGGTACAGGAAGCGCTCGCCCCAGAGGTTGAACTGCTGGTCGATGGTGGTCTTTCCGCACACTTGGCAGAGCGAGAGCCGCATCGCCCGACGCTGGCGCACCGGGTGAACGAATCCCAGATTCGCTCGGCCGCGCCCCCGCGCCAAGGTCATTCGCAGCCACGTCGCCCCGTCCCGCCGTTCCAAGGGGGACTCGTCCATATAACGGAGCGACCCTTTGAAGACCAGCAGGCCATTGGTGTCCGTCATCTCGGCGCTCCACGAGGCGATGTACGGCACGGTAAAGGAGCCCTCGCGAAGATGCTCGTGACCACTCACTCGCTCCACCGGGCCCTTTGTATCGAGCGGGGGGCCCGCACGAAGCATCCCGTTCCGCTGCGGATCTCCAAGATGCCTTCGCCGACCAGCGGGTCCAGGGCCTTGCGGAGAACTTCCGAAGGAACGCCGAGTTCCTTTTTGAGTGCTCGCAGCGAGGGAATTCTCTGGTCCTGCGGATAGGTACCGTCGTTGATTCGCGCACGGATCACCTTCTCGACGGTCGCTGGCCTAAGCCTCGGGTGCAGCGGGGGAGCGCCGGCAACCGTGGGACCTCCCTCCGAGCCCACGAGCGCGTTCTCCTCGATCAAGTGCAGTACGGCCTTTCGCACAGAGGGTGCTCCCGTGCCCACCATTGCCATCATCGTCTGATAGGTGGGCAGTTTGCTGCCGGGCGGGTACGTCGCAGTGTCGGCGAGCAGCTTGCGCAGCCCGGCCACGGCGCGGCTGACGGCTGGCCCCATTTGCCTGGGCGTCTGACGGTCGTGAACCATGGGTCTTCCTCCTTCACAGGTCGGTCCCGCGGGTCAGGTAGCGGACTGCTGCTGTGTGCGCCGGAGTAACCAGTGGGGCCTGACCACGGCGACGTACCCGACGCACCGGGCGAGGTGTCGCAGCAGATCCTCGTACTCGGCCGAACTGGCCGGGAGGTGCGTCCGGTCGCGGACGAGGATCGCGTCGGCGAGGCCGTCCCAGACCGCCTCGCAGGCGCTCAGCAAGCCGGGCCTCTCAGCCTTCGGTGCCGCTCGGCGCGAGTCAGCGAAATCCGCGGTCGGTCGCCAGCCCTCTTCGGTGGCGAACTCCCGCAGGAGGGCACTCTCGGAGTTTTGGGCTTCGGGGGCATCGGCCACGGCGTAGGTCACGACCCTGGGGACCCGACCGTTGAGTCGCAGAATCTCCGTGGCCGCGTTGGCGTAGTGCATCCGCAGGTTGGCCAGGTACGCCTCCCGGGTGACCGGCACCAAGACGGTTCTGCCTGGCTCGTTGCGTTCGCCGTAGCGGATTCCGTCGGCAATCACGACCGCCCCACCACCGGTCGCAGCACCTCGATCACGGCACGGGCCATCTCCAGCGTGAGCGTGCCGAGCTCAACAGCCGGGTCGGCGTCGCACCTCGCGCAGTACGGGAGAAACTTCACGTCCATTGCCTTCCCCGTCACACGGATCACGGCGGAGTGGAGGCGGTCCGCGATCTGCCACCCGTCCTCGTAGTCGGGGAACTCGGGCAGCTTCTTCAATACCGCAGGGGCGCCGAGGGAACTGCCGAGGGCAAGGGCGGTATGCACACTGACCGCCTCGTCCTCCTCGAACACAATCTGCCGCCCGCGCACACTGGGCTTCGGCAGGGGCACGCCGCTGATCGGTTCGAGTGCCAGCAACACCTGGTGCAGGTCGGCTGCTGTCTCGATGTAGTGGCGGATGCCCGCGTTGATCAGCGACGTGAGCGTGTCGGCGTCCTGCACGGCAAGGTTTCGGAGGTGGAGGACGGCACCGTGCCAGGAGGGGCCGTCCTGAACCTGCCTCTCTCCTCCGATGCCTGCCTCGGTGAGCACGTCCTGAAGACTGGCGCGGGCCGTGTCCGCGTCCACCCATCCAGGATGTTCGGGGTGCTCCGGGAAAGTGGTCACGGCCTCACCACGAAGTCCGGCCTGCAACAGCGCGGCCAGTGTGGCGGACGTGAGTCCGCCCAGGTCGAGAACATCGATCTGGAGGCCATGCTCGGCTCTGTGTGGGAACGCAGTACCCGATAGCGCTGCTGCGTCCAGCGCATCCTGAAGAGCTGTACCGGCCCTGGTGGCCTCAGTCATTGACTGCGTCACTGCATCTCCGAGCGTTTGAGCGGTGGTGAGAGGAAGGCGAGGTTCGGGGCTCGGGCGCCGCCGCCGACGGCGGCGGGCGACGGCTGCGGCGACCGGGGCGACGGCCCCGGGACAAGGGCACGCAGCCGCGTTCACACCCTCTCCGCGAACCTGCGGCACAGCGGGAGGGGACGAACACCCAGGTTGGGGTCGGCCGACAGCCAGCAGCCGCCCCAGCCGGTCAGGGGGCTGGGGCCGGCGGGGGGATGAGCAGGATCGCGGCGGCCAGCCGGAGTCCTTCCAGAATGCTCAGAGAGCTGAGCTGCATCATGGCCTCGGTTTCGCAGGTGCCACACGGGGGCGTGGGAGTCACGAGCGGAACGCATCCGATGCGTTCGAACAGCAGGTCGCTCAGTGCCTCCGCGAGCCTGCGCTGATCGGACCAGTCGTCCAGGTGAGACGGCTTCAGGTCTTCAGACCTGCCCCCCAGCCCTCGGAACAGGAGGTCGGCCTGTGGCACGGTCATCGGATCCACCTGGATCAGCCCGGGCGGGGTCGTGCGTACGCATGCCTCCTCCAGACCCTCCTCACGGAGGGCACGGGACAGGTACAGCGCGGCTTTGCCCAGTTCGGTCAGGTCGCGGCAAACGAGATCGGTGAGGCGGTTGACGTCGTCGGTCGTGGCGACTCTCACGCGAACCGTCGGACCGTCGGGCAGAACCTTGGCCTTGATGCCCTCGCGGAGGAGTGCGCCCGCAATGTCCTCCTCCTGCGCCCAGTTCGGGAAGAAGGTGTCGGCCGACAGCTCCAGCCCCATCGTCGTCCCCTGCGGCCCCTGAGACACCTGATAGGACTCGTGGGGAAGGCAGACCCTCAGGGCCTCTTCCAGCCCCATGACCGCTTGCGCGCGGTTTTGAGCGTCGTCGTGCTCGGCCGACTTCGTCATCACGTAGGTGTCTCTCGTCGTTGGAAGGAAAGGGCGGGGAGACCCGGCCGTCCGCCGCTGACCGGGCGGCAGACGGCCGGGGGAGCGGGTGCGCATTCGCACATGCGCACCCTGGCAGTCCATCTCCAGCGCGTGCCGGGGGGTGCACGGCTCGTGAGAAGGACCGGTCAACGGCGAGGAGCGCCTGGCGGCGCGCCTCTGGAAGGGGGGCCCTTCAGCCGACGGCGGGTCACGCCGTCCGGGGATGCGGCTGGCTCAGGGGGGTATCTCCGGGGGAGGCTCCGGAGCTACGTGGGCGAGCACCGCGTTGATGAGCTCGGCCACGCTGCGCATCCACTGAATGAGCGGTTCCAGGTCCCTGGGTGGGGAGTGGAGGCTGTCCGCCCGCCGCAACAGGTCGGAGAACACCCGGTCGTCCGGGAGGTGCCAGCCCCTGTACGCGGCCGTCACGACCCCGACCCCCGAACCCAGCGTGCCGGCGAGTTCGGGAAAGCGGTCCGTGCTCGGGTACTTCCCGCCCAGCACCGCGTCCACGGCGTCCTCGATCTCACCGGGGAGCGTGAGCAGGGGGAAGACAGTGCCTTGGCTGACTGCGGTCAGGAGGTGGGGGGCCGTCGTTGGCACGCTGACCCGTGCCATCACGCTGCCTCAGGCTGCTGGAGCCGGGCCTGGACGCGCTTGCCGAGGTCGCTGGGCGCGTACGCGAGCGTCGCTCCGAACCGCGGGAGAACCTGCGAGAGGGAACCGTGGCCGCGACACACGACCTGCCCGAAGTTCGCGAAGTCGGGCTGACTGTCGAAGACCTCGACCAAGAGCGCACCGTCCTCCGCCCGCACCATACGGAATCGGACGACCTCGCCACCATGTTCGACGGCGTTGTTGACGAGCGCCGTGAGCACAGCGACGGCCCGGTCCTTGTCGCTGCGGCTGCCCCAGCGCAGTGCCGCCAGCAGCGCGTAGCCCTGAACGGAAGCGCTCTGCGTCGCCTGCGGCGTCATGGAGGGAAGGTGTCGCAAGGGGGGTGCCGCGATCGGTACCGGGTCGTGCAGGTGAGTCCGGTGCAGCGCCACTGATACGCGGCCGGCCCCCACCACCATCAAGTCGGCCACCGCGTCCACGATGGCTAGGCCGCGACCGCTTTCATCATCGACGTCAGCCAGCTTCAGGGAGGGGACATGTGCCCCCTCGTCCTGCACGCTGATCCAGAGGCTCGCCGGGTCGGCCGCGAAGAAGCGCACGGTGATGTTCCCGACGCCATACTTGATCGCGTTCGTGGCCAGCTCGCTCACCACCAGCACAGCCCGGTCCACGAGATCCGGGTAGCCGCTTTCCAGCAACAACCGTCTGCTCGCCATGCGCACTTCGCCCGGTACGCGGAGGAAGCGGTCCGGGTCGGTGTGCCGACTGAACGTGAGCTGCCTTGCGAGCAAGGGCTGCCGGTTGAAGCGGGCTGAGCCGTCGGCCGTCGGGAAAGTGCTGGTGACCATCGTGTTCATGTCCGGGTCTCCACACGTAAGGGTGGACGGAGCGCCGGCGGTGCTCGCCGACGGTACGCAGAGATGTAGAAGGACCGGGTCCGAGTCCCCATCGGTTCTCCCGCAACTACACTGCTGCAAGTGCGAGTTAAGGTGCAAGCGAAACTCCGTCTAGGAATGAATTGGCACATGCCCCTTGACCGACAGGGGGTGTTGTACGGAGGACAGGGCATGTCACACTCCGGACAGCCCCTCCAATCTCGCGGACAGGCGCTGCGATTCGGAGGACAGCAGCCCGGTTCTCGAAGACAGACGGCACGAGTTGGCAGGCGAGGCAGAGATGAGGAGGACCGGTGGGGGCACGGCGTGGAGCGACATACCTGCGGGTGACGCTCGGCAAGGAGCTTCGCGCGCTGCGCGATCGCTGTGGTCTGACGGCGGAGGCGGTCAGCCACGATCTCGGAATCTCCAAGACCAAGCTGACCAGAGTCGAGAGCGGAGACATTCCTCTGCCGAAGCTGGCAGACCTCGAACGCCTGATGGACCGCTACGGAGTGACAGACCTGGACGACCGGACCAATCTGCTTAACATGCAGCGGGAGTCACTCAAGGACGAACCGTACGTCTCAACGCGCAAGTCACTGCCCTCAGGTATGCCGATGTACCTGGGACTGGAGCGCGACGCCGTAGCCATCCGTGGCTACGAGCCCTCCTCCATCCATGGGCTGTTGCAGACTGAGGCGTACGCTCGCGCTCAGATGGGGTCCGCCAAGATAGTTGAGGAACGCACCACGGCGGCGGTCGAGGACGGTGTCGCCACGAGGATGGAGCGCAAGGATCTTCTGTTCGGCCCCGAAGAGCCGGCCGTCCACATCATCATGCTGGAGAGCTGCCTCCGCACTGCCATCGGATCAGCTGAGATTATGCGTGACCAGTACGCAGAGATCGTTCGCCTCAATCAGAGGCGCAACATCGAAGTGCAGGTCATGCCCGAAAACCTGTTCACGTATCGCGCCGCGTGGAACTTCACGCATCTGGAGTTTCCTGAGCTGTCACCCGTGGTGCAAAGCGATAGCAACAAGGCGACGACGATGTTCTCGAAGGCGTCGGACGTTGGACAGTACCTGCGGAACTTCAACGACATGGCCAAGAACGCACCAGGCCCGTCGGAGACTCCGCACATCCTGAAAAGACTCGAAGAGGAACTATGGACATGACTGAACCCCGCGCAGACCAGCTTTCCACCCACGACTCCGACGAACAGCTCTGGGAGACCTCCGTCTACCGGAAGTCCTCCTACAGCTCCCAGGACGGCGGCAACTGTGTGGAGATCGCTCGTACCCCGAGGGCTGTGCGAGTCCGCGATTCGAAGGACGCCTCCCTCGCCCCCTTCCAGGTGAGCGGAACGGCTTGGAGTGCCTTCCTCCCCTTCGTGACTCGCTAGCCGGCAACACCCACACCTCAGAAACAGGCGGGCCCCCTCAGGAGCATTGAGGGGGCCCGCCTTTGTTCTTTTCCCCCACCACACGAATGGGCTGGCGGGTTGCCCGCAGTCTAAGACGGCCCCGCCGCGTCCGACAGGGGCTGGAGACGGCATGTGGCGCGGTGGCTCGGGCCGCTGCGACCGCGGCTCCGGCTGGTCCTTCCGTACAACGGGACCTTCGCGAGCGGGTCGCCTTACCGACGCCGTGGCGGCGGTCGTAGAACGTGTCCGCGGTGCCCTCTTCCAACCGACAGCGCGGAGTACCGTCCGGGCTTCCCCCTGCCCTCAGCCGCTTCGAGCCACCGGTCCGTGGTGAGGGTCCGTCGAGAAGACGATGTTCGGGTCCGTCATCATCCGGCCATCCCTTCGACCCGTCCTGCGATTCTGGTCTCTTCGATCTTGAGGGTGGGCCAGGCCGCGAGCTGGAAACGCGCCGGACGCTCGTCGTGCTTGCCGACACGGCATTCGTCGCCAGCCTTGCCCAACACCTTGTTCAAGCGGGTGAGGAAGCGGTCGTACTGTTCGTGCCAGATCACCGACGAGTCCGCTTCCGCGTACGCGTCTCCCCTGGCGAAAGCCAGGGCCGCGATCTCGTAAGCCAGGCCCGCGTGCTTCGCCCAGCAGGGCGGGATGACGTCTTGTGGCTGCCAGGCGTATGTTCGGTTGAGCCAGCGGCACACGGAGTCTAGCCAGAGGGCCATCGGCTCGGTCAGCTCGGCGGACAGGGCTCCAAGGTCCCACAGGGCGGGGCCGCCGGCGGCTACGGAATCGTCCGTGCTCCGTTCGGCGACGTGTTCCAGGATCAGCGCGGGCGGCTCGGGGAAGGGCTCGAAGTGGGTCAAGGGCTCGGTCATGCGGCAGCAGCTCCTTCACGGCCGGCCCACGCCTCGGCGTGGGCCTTGGCCTGATCCCTCTTCTCGGTGGCCCGCCGGTTCCGCTCGGCTTCGTTGGCAACTCGCAGGTCCCGGACGTGCCCCTCGATCTCGGGCCAGGAGTCCCATGCCCACATGCCATCGAGCCGGGTGACGATCGGAGGGAGGTTGTCCGCGAGGACCAAGGCGTGGCCCTCGGGCAGGCCCCTGATCTCGTCACCTCGAAGGACGGGTTCGAGC
Source organism: Streptomyces sp. NPDC002690 (assembly GCF_053592415.1). Taxonomy (NCBI): domain Bacteria; kingdom Bacillati; phylum Actinomycetota; class Actinomycetes; order Kitasatosporales; family Streptomycetaceae; genus Streptomyces; species Streptomyces sp. NPDC002690. The sequence goes on from NZ_JBSFVR010000075.1 coordinate 8,956, forward strand.
GCCATGTGCGTGGCCGTGGAGTGGCCGCCGCGGTCACCGCCGGACGTGGTCGTCGTCCTGCGTTCCCGCTCAACTTGACCGCACAGGTCGGACATGTCCTTGAGGAAATCGGGGTCCTTGTCTCCGGGCAGGACGACGACGTTGTTGGTGAACGCGGCCAGCTCCTTGGCGGTGTCCTCGCCGAAACGAGCGCGGGCGGACGCCCACGCCTGGAGGCCGTAGACGACCGTGATGCCACGGCCCCGGCCGTCGGCCACTCGCTGACGGAGGGAGGGGATGGGCGCGATGTTCGGCGCCTCGTCCAAGGCGGCGAGGAGAGCGGGGTCGAGTCGCCCGGCCGAGGAGGCGAGGGCGTGCGCCTCTGCGAGGTCCAGAAGGTCTTCGGCTATCGCGGTGGTGAGCGGCGCGACGCTGTTCACCTCCGAGTCCTTGCCGAGGAGGTAGAGGGTGCCGCCGGCGTCGAGGAACGAGCCGAAGTCCGTGGGTTCCTCGCCCTTTCCCTGGAGGGCATTGATCACCGACTGGTGCATGAAGGGTTCGAGGGCCGCGTCCAGGGTCGAGGCGGTGTTGCCGACGGTGCGGTTGTCGCCGGTGGTCGCCGTGCGGAGCATGTCCACCCAGCCGGGGCCGGCACCGGGGTGAGCGTTGAGGATGCCGAGGGGAGCGGGGTCGGTCAGCTTGCGCGCCCACCGCAGCACCCAGTCGAGGGAGGCGCCGTCGAGAGCGGCTGCGTGGAAGAAAGCAGCGAGGATCTTGGAAGCCTGCCCCTTGTAGAAGGCGCTGCCCTCGCTGGATTGTGCCGCGCCGTTGGGCGTGCGCGAGCCCGCGACGAACGCGCGCCCGCGCATCATCGCCACCTCCGTGTCGGCTGCACCGTTGATCGGGGTCCACCGGAATCGCGGGAGGCTCGGTGCGATGTTCTGCGGGTCGAAGACCGCGACGGGCCGGCCGTCCCGCTGCCGCGCATCGAAGGTCAGTTCGACCAGATCGGGCTTGGTCGATGTGGCCAGGACCGGCCCGGCCCAGCGGCGGACGAGCGGGGCGAAGAACCTCATCGTCTTTCCGCTGCCCATCGGGCCGATGACACGGCACGCCTTGTCGGCGCGGGACCAGAGATCGACACCCTTCGGACGCTGCGAGGTACCCAATGAATAGCCGAAATCGTGAGGATCGAGAGAGTGCTGCATGACGTGCTCCGGGGCGGGGTTGGGCGACAGGGAAGAGGACGGATCAGCGATCGGTGGAACGGTTCTTCGCGAAGCTCACCCCGGCAGTGCGCTTGCTCCGGCCGTTGTTGCTGGTGAGGGAGGGACGGATCTCGGTGGCCTTGAGGACTGCCTTGGCCGACATCTGGCGCTTGAGCTGCGCTTTGCTGGCGAATCCGGTGTCGCGCCGTCCGCGGTTCAGCAGGAACAGGAGCGTCACTATGGTCACCGCGCACACTGCCGTCACCGCGTACAGGGCGGGGGAGGGGCCGACCGGCATGATGCCCATCACTCGGACCTCCGAGCGACGCGGGCCGCCAGGTAGCGCATCCGCCGGCCGCACAGTCGCGAAATGGACGCATCGGGCCCGGCACAGCGCGGGGGCGCTGTGTGAAAGGCGCTGTGCAGATCCTCGGCGGCTCGCCAGATGTGCGCGACGGCCGTACGAACACGTCCCCCGGCGGCGGCATGATCGCCGTGGTCCAGGACGAGGGCCAATTCCTGAGCACGCCGGGCGAGGCCGAGAGCTTCGGCGTGTAGCTGGTCGATGTCCTGCCGGACCGTGCGTTCGTCGGCGCGGGGAGTTGAGTGGTTGGTGGTGATGGCCATGGACATTGCTCGATCCGTATCTGCGGGGAAGGGGGCGGCTGAGAGGGGGCGGTGGCCGCTCATTCGGTGTCCGGGGAGGTGCTGGTCAGGTCGGTCATCGAGCCGGAGGAGAAGCAGAGGTGCTGTTCGGCTTCGACCAGGAGGTGTTGGACACCGGGGTAGATCACGTCGCCGACCTTCCACAGCGCGATCCCGCGGCGCAGGCGCATGATGTGCTCGGCCGTCCAGGACGGCAGGCCCAGCCGGGCCACCGTCGCTTCCGCTTCGGCCTTCTTCTGGCTGTAGATCACGATGGTGTCGGCCATCTTCAGCGCCGCTTGGGTCTCCGGGCTGTCGTCGATGTCCGACAGGTGATGGACGATGAAGATGCAGGACAGTCCATATCCCCGCGCGAACTTGAGGAACTTCTCAAGCAGTGAGGCGAGTTGGGGGGTTCCGAGGATGTGCCATGCTTCCTCGCAGACCAAGATCCGCTTGCGCTGGGTGTAGCGGCGGCAGCCGGTGTTGCGGTTCGGCCCCAGCTCCCAGGCCCCGGAGTTCGTGTCGACCACGATCCGGTCGTGGGCTCCCGGCTCCGTGCCGCACTCGCACAGCGGCCGAAGCCAGACCTCTTCGAGGAACACGCTGATGACGGCGACGAGGATGGTCATGGCCACGCCGCCCGACGGGACCTTGGTCAGGTCGAAGACGATCATGTCGGCGTCGAGGTCCACGCCGAGGCTGGTCGGTCCGTCGAGCATCCCGGTGAGGTCGCCGGTCGCGTCCTGCTCGCTTCCGCAGAGGCGGTCCAGGACGTAGGACGCCTCCAGGCCGTCACCGAGGAGTTCGTCCCGCGTGCGCTGCTTGGCCGTCGCGTCGGACTTCTCCGGGGAGCGCAGCGCGGCGGCGACGTCGGCCAGGACCGGGGGCCGGCCGAGGTCACCGGCCCGCTGATGTGCCCGGCGGATCGCGATGCGGAGCGCGGAGCCGGCGAACTCGTCCAGGGTCTTCCCGAGACCGAGTTCCACGATCGTACGCACCAGCTCGACCTGTCGCTTGCCCGCGATGGCGGGGTCCATCGGGTTGATGCACGAGGCACCCCGGCCGCCGCCGGGCGCGAACCGCACCGGGGCCTTGCCAGTCAGCGAGCGGCCGAGGGCGGCCCACTCGCCTTCCTCGCGCTCCTTCTGCTCCTTGGTGTCCAGGACGACGACCTGACGGCCAAGGCGGATCTGCCGGGCGGCGTATGTCTTGGTCAGGGCCGACTTTCCCCGGCCGGTGTCCCCCATGACGATCATGTTGCCGCCGGGCAGGCCGTCCCCGAAGGCGCTGAAGGGGCAGTAGATGAAAGCTTTTCCGGAATACAGCTCTCGGCCGATGATCGCTCCCGCCGTGCCGAGGGTCGGCGGGGCGATGGGCAGGTACAGGGCCTGGCTGGTGGTCGTCTCGGTGTAGAGGGGACGGCGCACTGTCTCGTGCATCGGCGACAGCGGGGCGAGGTCGAGGAGGTCAGTCACTTGATGCCTCCGGCGAGGGGAAGGGTCGTGGCGAAGGCGCGGGCGTGTTCGAGGTCGAGCCATTCGATCCGCAGGTGCGCGTTGCGGGCGCGGGAGGCGGTGGTGCGCTTGGTGCGTTCCAGCTCTTCGACGCTGCGCGAGGAGATGGTGATGTAGCCGACGACGGCGGAGCCGGCCGCGCCGGAGGACGCCAGGTTCATGCCGCGTGATCCGGTGGCGGTGGCGGCGATCTGGTCGCGCGGGTCGATGGTCTTGCCGCGCCTGAGGTTGCGGTCCATCTCGGCCTGGTTGTTCGTGTCCTCCGCGAGCATCCGTTCCACGGCCTTTGAGTTCGGTTCGAGCTGCTGCGTGATCGAGATGGTGCGGATGACGTCGGGCATTCCGATGAGCAGAGGTGAGAGGAAGTCCGGGCCGACGGGGGTGGTGGGCCATCCGACGACGGCGGCCGTGGCGTGGTACCAGCTCTCGGTGGAGCCCGCCGCGCGGGTGGAGAGGTGGGCGCCGCGGCGGACGTCGACGTTGCGTGGGAAGGCGTGCGCCTGCCGGAGGTCTGTGTCCCAGATTGCATGGTCCGGGTCGTAGGAGTTCCGGATGACCGCGGTCATCCGGCCCGCGTCCAGGGGCGCGATCACGGAGAGGTCGGCGTCCTCCGCGCGGGACCACAGCTCATCCAGGTACGCGGCCATCGCGGCGGCGATCCCTTCGTCACCGGTTCCGCGGGCGGCGCCCTCGGCCGCCAGGTCGCGGGTGAACTTCGCGTGGATGGTGATGTAGTAGCGGTGCTCCTCCGCGCTGGTCGATACGGCGTTGGCGAGCACGTCGTAGGAGTCCTTCAGCCACTGCGGCGCGTCCGCCGTCGCGGCCGACTCGTCGCGCTGCGCGATGAAGCGCTGGTGTGCGTAGGGGTCGCTCTTCATCTGCCGGGCGAGGACCTGAATCCGCTTCACCGGGTGCTCTTCGACGTTGCCGAAGGCGTCGAGAAGTTCGCCCCAGCGCTCCAGGGCGACGACCTGCTCACCGACCTCCTTGCCGCCGAGGCCGGGCGAGGCGATCTCCAGCGTGGCCGTGACGCATCCGGCCTCCGGCTGGAGGACCACGACGGCCTGCTGCCCGCGGACCGTGACCGGCACCCACGTCATGCCCGCGATGCCCTCCGGCTCTACGAGGGCCGCGTCCGGCGGCGTGCCGTTCGCACGCACGCCGGCCTCGACAGCCGGGGACACCCACACGCCGCCGGTGCGGCGGAGAGCCTTGCGGTGGTACCGGTTGATCCGCCACCAGCGGTACAGCGTGCGCCGCTGGGATGTGCCCTTGGGCCGGTACGGGGCGTACACGATGACCAGGGCGAGCAGGATCGGCAGGGCCAGGCCCGTCGCGGCGACGGCCGTGACGGGCTGAAAGAGGTAGCCGACCAGGATGCCGGTGACGGCTCCGCCGCCGAGGACGACCTGTTCGCCGAGGTCGCGGCGGCCCACCAGCCCCGTGGGGCGGTGCTTTCCGAACTGGTACGTACGAGTCGACATGGTGTGTCACTGATCCTTGCTGGGGTTCGGTCGTCCGTGTGTCTGGCCGCCCGAGGGCCGCGACGGCGGCGGGGACGTGACGGAGGGCCCGGAGCCCGAAGTGGTTCCTGATGTGGAAGAGGGGGCGCCGGACGGCATCGGACTCGTGCTGGACGGCGGCTGCTGGGGCGTGTTCGGCGTACCGGGGCCTCCTGGCGGGCGTCCGGCCGACGCGTGCATGCTGGCAGCGGACCAATCCGGAGGAGAGCCGACCATCGGACCGGAGGACGTTCCCTGGGGACGAGCGGAAGCCGGTGCACTGGCCGGATCGGCGGCGCCGCCTCCCTGCTGGCTTTCGCGCGATTCGTGCCTTTCGCTGTCTGCTACGTCGCTGCTCTGCGCGCCCGGGAAGTTGGTGGCTCTGCTCTTCGCCATGCTGGCTCCGGCCTTGGCGAGGGCCAGTCCAGCTGCGACCGGTCCGGCCGCAGCGGTTCCGCCGCCCATCCTGGCGCCAGCGGTCTTGGCGCCAGCAGCCTTTGAGCCAGCAGCCTTTGAGCCGCCGACCAGCGAATCCTGGACGTGGGTGCCCATCGCACGGTTGGCATGCTGGGCCGGGCCGTCGATCGCGGCGGCCGGGCCGGAGGACTGGGCGCCTTTCCGGTCGTGGTGGAGGCTGGCCATCTCGTCACCGAAAGCCGGTACCCACCGGTAGACCGTGGCGGACGCGAAGACCGAGAGCAGGAGAATCAGCGCACCGACGAGGATCTTCGAGACGGCGTCGGACATGCCCCCCGACGTGTCGCTGAGGATTGCACCGCCAAGCCCCAGGAGGGCGAAGAGGATCGGCTTGCTCAGCCCCAGAGCGAAGATGGCGCCGAACCACTTCTTGCTCTTCTTCCACAGATCGTGATCGACCAGCCCCGCGTTCACGACGGGCCCGAGCGCCACGGCTACGTAGATTGCTGCGCTGCGAATCAGCAGCTCGATCCACATCAGTAGGGCCCCGCAGAGCATCACGAGGTTGACGACCAGCAGCACGCCCACGCTGTCCCCGGGGTCGACAGCAACCATGACCTTGAGGACGCTCTCCAGGAAGGGCTGGAAGTTGCTCGTCGCGTAGGGCTCGAATACGGCCGTGACCTCGTCAAGAGCCTTCATCAGGAGCGCGAGCGCGCCCGGAGTCATGGCGTTGACCACGAACTGGAGAAGCAGAAAGCCGATCGCTTCGGAGACTGCGGCCACCAGCCCGACTCCGCGAACCGCCCGTTTGGCGACAGCGACCAGCCAGAGCGCCACGGTGAGCAGGCTGGAGGCCGCGAAGATGATCGCGTACTGCTTCAGGAAGCCGGGGCTGGTGAGGTCGATCTTCGTCGTGCTCTGGATCAGCTCCAGCATCTTGCGCAGGAACCACACGTCCGCCTCTGTCAACTTCTGCAGCAGGAAGCCCAACGGGTCCTGGACGAAGTCGATGGCCGCCTTCGCTTCGCAGACCATGGGGATGTAACAGAAGGGGTTGGCCACGGCCGAGGGCACGAACACGAACGCGATGATCACGTTGGCCATCGCTATCGCCTGAAGACGGCGGCGCCAGTGTCCCGGGGTTCCTCGCTCGACGGCCAGCAGGCCGGGGGCGTCGTCACGCAGTCGCAGGCGCATTGCCGACACCTCCCACCGTCGCGAAGCTCTCGGCCGGATCCGCATCCTGCGGGGACGAAGGCGAGGGAACGAGCGGTGCGGACGGTGTGACGGCCGTTGTCCTCCAGGTGCCGTTCTCCCAGACGAGGTCGACGGTCATCCGCAGGAAGGCGACCTGCGGGCGCTGCGCTTCGTCCGGCCCGGCGATGCCGCCCACGGACGCAGTCCAAAGCTCGATGCTCGCAGCCTGTTCGGCGTGGGAGACCGAGCGGGCGGCGAGCACGGCGGTCCGCGTGATCAGTTCGCTGCCGTCGGCGGTCGTGCCGTCCGCGCCGAGCCCCCGGTTCTCCACCACCAACTGGGCCGTGGAGTCGGTCTCCTCAGTGGCCGAGCGCAGCACGCTCGATGAAGCCGTGGCCGCCAGCATCCGGTGCCGCCAGTCCTCAACGGTGAAGAACCGCGGGTCGCCGTAGAGCATGGTGGCACTGACCGCTGCTGCACGCGCGCCGCGCGCATCGTGTGAGTACGGCAGCGGGAAGCCGCTCTGGTCGACGGCACCGCTCAGCACGGGGTCTTCTGCGGCGGCCGGAACGTAGTCCGAGAAGTCGCCGGGAAGGTTGGATGCCTGCCGCACGTCGATCGGCGCGACCAGGCCCGCAGAGGCTGAACTAGCCTGCATTTTCCAGTCGTTGGACTCCCACACCAGCGTGACCGTCACGGAGTCGAAAGCCATCTTCGGGGTGACCCGCCCAGCTGCACTGCCTCGAACCGTCGTCGTCCACAGCCGCACCACGGCCCCGTGGGCGTCGAAGCCCAGGACGCGAGCCGACAGGACGCCGGTGCGGGCGATGGTCATCTTGGTGGAGCCCTCGGAGGCGTCGCCCAGGAGGGAGTCGGCAGCGGCACCGGCGACGAGGTCGGCTCGCTCCACTGCGGCCGGGACCGCATCCTTGGCCGTCATGGCGGCCACCGCGCGGTGCCGAACCCTCTTGTCTGTGAGGTAGAGCGAACTGCCAGCAACCGTCGTGAAGTTGGCTGCGGCGGCCTTGGCCCCAGAGCGCGTGTGCGGGTAGCCGACGGGGACACCGTTGAGGCCGTGCACGCCGTTGCCGCTCTCCTGCGGAGCGGAGTGAGCTGGTGTTGACGCAGAGGGGGTCGTCGTCGACGGGGTGCCGGTCGCCAGACTGACGACCACCCCGGCCGCGGTGACCAACGCCGTGCCGGTGGCGGCAACCCCCCAGAGCGTGGCCGACGAGCGGCGCGCAGTGCTCCTCTTGGAACGGGAAGCCATGGGTCACACACCCATGCCGTAGGTGATGGCGAAGATGGTGCCGAATGAAGCGATGAGGAAGACGACGGTCAGACCGCCGACCATCATGCCTTTGCCGCGCGAACTGTCCATCGTGGAGTGGCCATCACCGAACCACCCTTTGGATTTTCCGACGCCGACGAGGAAGACGCCGGCCCCGACGGCGAGGACGACTGCCGCGATGACGCCGAGGAGCACCTTCGCCGTGCCGCCGATTTTCGTGAACGGGCCCCAGTCGGGCTGCACGCCAGAGACCACGTCGATTCCGGAGGCGAGGGTCGAGTGCAGGGTCGGATCGGCGGTAGCAGAGAGAAAATTGTGCATTATGATCCCTTTAGTTCAGTAAGTGATTCTTGGTGTGATCAGCCGACGTGTCGCATCGCGATGATCTGCGGGGTCCAGTACGCGATCGGCTTGATCCGCACCTGAGCGCCGGTGTGCGGGGCGTCGATGACCTGTCCGTCACCGATGTACATGCCGACGTGTTCCGGACCAGCACTGCCGGGCACGCTGAACAGCAAGTCGCCCGGCCTGAGTTGGGACACGGCTTCGACTGCGGTTCCCGCGTGGACCTGGTCGTATGTGGTGCGAGGCAGATTCACTCCCGCCGCTGACCAGGCCATCTTGGTGAGCGAGGAGCAGTCGCAGCCGCCAGCGCCTTCGTATGGCATGACGCAACTGCCACCCCAGCGGTACCAGGTGCCCAGAGCTGTCTTCGCGGCCGAGATCGCGCGGGCGGCGCCCTTGCCGGCCGGTGCGTCCGGACTGACTGCGTCCGTCCACTTAGAGGCGAGAGTGCGGATGGTGCGGACGTAGTCGCGGGTCTCGGGGTACGGGGGGACGCCGCCGTACTTGATCACCGCGCCTTCGCCCGCGTTGTACGCGGCCAGCATGTTGTCCGTCGAGTCGCCCGGCACCTTCTTGACCGCAGCGGCCAAAGTGCAGTCGTAAGCGGCCTGTGCGGCGATGGCATCGGCAGGGTTGCGGACGTCCTTGATCCCGTCACCGTCGCCGTCCTTACCGTGCTGGGCCCAGGTCCCTGGCATGAACTGAGCGATACCGACGGCGCCGACGGGCGAGGTAGCGCCTGAGTTGAAGTGGCTCTCCGTGTAGAGCTGAGCCGCCAGGAGCGAGGCTGTGACCTGCGGGCACTCGCCTGCATGCGGGTTGATCAGCTCGCGGACCCAGCCCGGTACGGGGGCGTCCGTCGTGATGCCGCCCCCCGGACCGGCCTCTTGCGCAGAGGCGCCGTCGGCCCCTCCGAACGTGGTCAGCAGGGTGACACTGGTGATGAGCCCAGCCGTGACGAGTCCCAGGCCAGCTTGCGTGCCCTTGTTCATCGTGGTCCCGTCACGCCCAGGGCAAGGCAGTGACGCGCCAGCCCTGGGAGGTGTGCTCCAGACGGAGCGCGATCTGTTCGCTGCTGCTGCGCAGGGGACCGGACTTGGGGGTGGTCGTGAGGGTGTAGTTCACACGGACTAGAGCGGTGGTGGCCGTCACCGCCGGTGCGCCGTCGGGGACCAAGGCGGCAGTGATCTTCGCCGTTTGGCGAGCCTTCTCGGCCCGCAGGGCGGCCCAAGCGGCATCCTGGCCCGGACGCTTCTGGGCGAGTACGCCCGCGAGTTCCCCCGATGCTAGCCGGGCGGCCCGAGCGCCGGCATCCGCGTACGAGCTGTCGGCACCGTCGCGGGCGTCGTGCTCCGCGTAGGACGTGGCGAAGGCCCGGGCTGCCCGCTCAACATCTGCCGGGAGAAGAGAATCTGGCGGGGCTGCGACAGCCCGGCTGCGCGACGGCGATGCGTTGGGGGAGCCCGCCGTGACGGATCCCGGACGCGTGGACGTGGTCGAGGTCGCGGAGGTGCCGCCATTCGAGCTGGAGCAGCCAGCCGACAGAAGAACCAGGGAGCCAGCCACACATATTGCAGATGATCTAGGTATGGAACGTGTGTATCGAAGCATGGGGGAAACGACCTTGGTGCAAGGGATTTCGGAAGTGCGAGCGGTGCCCCCTTACGAGGCGGTGGGGGCGCCGCAGCAACGCAGGAAGAATAGGATTCTCCTGCGGGCTTCACCGGCGAGTGTTGAAAAATAGAAATGCAGCCCTGAAAGGGGCGCATGTAACCTCGCGTCTATGAAGCGGGGGAGCTGCCGACTCATATCAAGGCCATCAGTCCCCTACTTGATTCGAAGGAGATCTTGAATGGATCTCCATGGCCGAAAAGCCTTGTGGCGATGGCCGTGTCTGAATCCTTGCAGGAGTCTGCGGACAGTTCGAATCAATAAGAAAGCCGGAACTCAATTCCATGAATTGAGTTCCGGCTTTGGGTGGAGCGGGTTACGGCACCTACGCGGAGATGCGACGCAGGTGCTCGATCGCCACGCCAAGCCACGGGGCGGCCGGTCCGCTCAGGAACAGGGGCGCGCAGGTGCTGTACGAGAGCACCACGGCGGGCGGTTCAACGGTGGCCCCGGTAAGGAGAGCATGGTCGAACGGCATCCATTCGCGAGTTCCCACCGGCAGGAGCCGGACCCCGGCCGAGGTGAGCACCACCCGGGCGCTCGTGTGATCGCGCCACTGCGGACGGGCGGCGTCCTCGGCTTCCTGTCGACGGCGGGCGTCGAGACGGCCGTTGCTCACCCACCGCCGACCAAAGGTCGGATGGTTCTCGAAATAGCCGGCCGAGGTCGGGTAGACGACCGTCGTTCCGTAGAAGCGGGCGGCGGAGCACGCCACGTCCGCGAAGGCGACCTCTCCGGCCGCCAGGACAAGGTCGTCCGTCTGGATCGGCGTAAGGCTGCCACCGCTCCGGAGGTGGGCCGCGAGGGTGAACGCTGCCTGTACCGCGTTGGCGCGTGGGGCGTCATGCGCCAGGTCGCGCTGGCGAGACCACATTGTCGGTCCTTCCTGGTCAAGCCGGCAGGCCGGGGTCTGTATGGCACACCCCGGGCCCGCCATGAGATGAGATCACCACAGGGCGCTGGACGCGGTGACGGGTTCCTCCGCCACCTCGTCGCCCTCTTCCTTCAGCCGGGCCAGCAGCAATCCGAGGCGGTCGTTGCTGATTGCCCGGTGCCTGCGGACGGCTTCGCCGACAACCTCACGACTGGTCCGTCCGGCCCGCTCGGCTGCGGCCCGTGCGATCGGCAGCAGCTCTGCCGCCCAGTCGTCGTCCGCCTCCCGGTCCTGGGGGCGATCCGCGTCGTCCGGGACGGGCGGCTTCTCTTCGTCCGCCGGGACGCGGACCGCCTTGGGCACAGAGGATTCCGCGTCGTCGTCCCGTCCGTTCGCCTCCCGATCCTGGGGGCGATCCGAGTCGTCCGGGACGGGCGGCTTCTCTTCGTCCGCCGGGACGCGGACCGCCCTGGGCACAGAGGATTCCGTGCTCTCCGGGACTGCCGTGGACGGTACGCCGTCCGGTCCGTCGCCGTCCGGTCCGTTCGCGCTTTCGCTCGCGGTCTCCCGTCCGTCCGCTTCTGCGGACGGACGGGCCGCAGCAACCTCCGCACGCCCTTCCTGGCAAGGCAGGGAATCGGCTTTCCGCAGGTCAACGAGTTCTGCGGCAGAAGACGGCGGCACGGACGGACCGGCCGTCAGAGGCCAGGGAGGTACGGGTGCATGCGCTTCTGAGGTGAAAGGGCGGTGCTGGGCTGCGACGTGTTCGAGCGCCGGGGACATCTCGCGGACCGGTCCCGGACCGGTATCAGCGCGGTCCGGGACCGCTCGCTCAGCCGTCCGCGCCATCAGAATGTAGAGGTGGACCGACCCCGCCAGCGCGAGAGGCGCGAGCATCGACAACCCCCCGACGACGCTGTCCGTGAGGTGCAGCGCGGACCGTCCGGCATGCGGGGAGTCGTTCAGCGTGACTGCGTGCAGCGAGTTCGCCCCGAGACTCGCCCCGGTCGCCGCGAGGAACAAGAACCACGCGTAGAGCCGCGCCGCGAACCGCTGATGCCGAAGCAGCACGATGGCCCGTACGCCGTAGGCGATGAACCCGTCCACGAAAACGGGGAACAAGAATGACAAGGACTCTCTCGCGTGGATCGCGAGGGCGATCTGACGCAGAGCGTCGTACGAGAAGACGAAGCCGGCCGCGCCGAGCAGGACGATCGCACTGCGGTCCCAGAAGGTCATCTCGCGCAGGTTGCCCTGCGGTTCGGTGCTCTCCATTGTGTCTATGTGTGCGTATGACATCAGAGGTTCCCTCCGTCACGAGGGCTGATCTGTGAGAGGAGTTGCCCCAACTGCTCCAGGGACGTGACCTTGTGGACCTGCTGACTCGGACAGCTCACGCACGACAACCGCAACGAGATTCGTTCCGTGCCGCCCTGGTCGGAGTAGTACAGCTCCAGGTGCTGGCCCCCTATCGTGTCGAGCGACGCGAAGGCTTGCAGGTGCTCCTCGAAGCCGAGAAGTCCCAGCACTTCCCACGTGAGCGTCACGGCGGCTTCCCCGAGGAGAGCGCGTGCGTACCTGGACGCCGCGGTGGTCGACCTCGGCCCCCAGGTTCTGAACGCAGCGACCCTAGCGGTCTTTCGCCACTCCTCAGCGGTGGCGAGGTGCGTGGCCGCGGCGGCCATGATCGGGTGAGTCATCGGGGGCCTTCCAGAGGATCAGGGATGAGCGGCGCGTTGCTGTCGCCGAGCTCGTTAGCGAGGCGGAGAAGGACGTCCGCGTGACACGGGGCGCCAAGAGGACAGGTGCACATCAGGTCGAGCCCGCGCAACGCTCTGGCGAAGCGAACGGCGTACTGGCGTCCGACGGGCCCCCGGAGCGTGGCCTCGAAGAGGTCCACCGACTCTGCGGCGTCCATCGGGGGACCGAGCGGGGAACGGGCCCCGGCGGTGAACGGGTTCGAGTACGGGCTGCAAGGGCCGACGTATGCACATGCTGTGGGCAGCGCTACGGCATCTCGGAGCGCTCCGCAGAGACGGACTGGCATCACGCCACCCTCCCGCCACGGCGCCGGTCGGCGCCGATCATCGGAACGAGGGTCGTGACCATCTCGGCCAGGCGGCTGGCCACACGCGCCCCGACGTAGTCGGTCAGGTCCGGCCCGTTCTCATCTCGGGCAGGAAGGTTGCTCGTGATGATCGTCGGCAAGCAATGGTTGTACCTGAAGTTGACCAACCGGTAAGTGACTTCCTCAGTCCACTCGGTCGTCTTCGCCGTACCGAAATCATCGAGGAGTAGGTATTGAACCCGGCAGAGCCGTTGCAGCTCGTGCTCTGCGGAACCCATGTTCTGTGTAGGGCGCAGGCTGCCGTACATGTCCGCGCTGTTCACAGTGATCAACTCGAAATGGTCCGGTCCGCCGGCCGCAATCCTCCGCAGAGCCCCGAACGCCTCGCGTGTCTTGCCCGTTCCGGTGAGGCCGGTGAGGAGCAGAGCTCCGGCCTCAACGTTGTCCTTGAGTGCCCGGTCGGCCCAGCCGATCACTTCTGGCAGCGTGGCCTCAGCGTCCTGGAACCGGGGAGGCGTTGCCGTTTGCCAGCGGTTCAGGGCATAGTCGGCCCGCACCCGGGACTGCCACCCGCGGATTCCTTCCTTCTCTCCGGACGCCTCGTCGGAGAAGTCGGACTCTGGCACGACTTGAAGTCCTTTCGCAGCGAGTATTCGTTCCATTGCGCGCATCGTCCTTGCACTGCCCGCACGTTCCGGATCGGCCACCATCAAAATCCGTTCTGGTAAGCGCTGTGAGCAGCGGTGTTCTGAAAGGGAACGAAGCCGTGGGACGGTCGACGCAACTGCACGACGTTCCCGGAGGAAAGTTCTGAGGGAACGTGGGAAGGCAGATCCGCCCAGATTCGCATCAGGTAGCGGGCGGACTGCGGAGGACGGTCCGCGTTCCACCGGCGGCCCACCATCTCGACCAGCCGTTCGCTTCCCCAACGGGCCGCGAGAGCTGTTACCCGATCCCACTCGGCACCGGTCAGCCGCCAGCCAACGATCATTCCGGCGTTGGTCACCGCCGCCACGAGCTCCTTGGAGCCCTCGGGAACCTCGACCGAATCCGACCCGGGGGAGGATTTTCGGCGAATCGAACCAGCAGAGCTAGCTTGCTTTCGAGTGGTAATACTCCCGTAGGGAGTATTACCACTACGTGCACGCGAGGAAGCAACTTCCGAGTCGTTCTGAAGCGACTTCCCACTTGCGGTCGCCGCAGAGGAGTTCAGGGAAGGTTCTTCCTGGCAGTTCCTTCCGGAGACCGAAGTAGGAAGCTCCGCCTTGTCGAGCGCCGCAGTGGTGCCGGCCTGGTCCACGAGGAGAATCGAGTAGCTGTTGGGATGGGCAGCGCCCCCTCCGCGCTCACGGCTGAGTTCTCCGAGCGACGCCAGGTCGCGGAGGCACGACGTGATGGCGCGAACCGTGAGCCCGGTCAGCCGCGACACTTCGTCCAAGGGCAGGGCGACACGGCCCTGGTCGTCTGCCTCGCGGGCGAGAGCGAGCAGGACCAGCCGTGAACCACGGCGCGACTTGGATTCTGACCAGACAATTGAAGTGGCTATCTCGCTCATTCGCAGGTCCCGTTGTGTATCGCTATCCGCCGCTCCGGTGCGAGGCCGAAGGATTTGTCGTCTTCCGGGACGTACCCGTTCTGGTATGGCGCAGGGGTGAGATAAAGTTCCCTGGTCGGAAGGTATAGGTCGTGGGCTAGGCGCCAGTCTGCGACGCCACCAAAGGTCTGACGGACCAGTCGCGCCACGCCTTCTTCAGCGCCACGGTCGAGAAACAGGCGATAGAAGTCCGCCGCGAACAGATAGGTCGAGGCTTGTCGCTCTGGGAAGATCCGGACAAGCACGGCGGTGTTAGCGATTTCGCCAATTGCCTCGCCAAGCTTTTTCCGCGCCGAAGCTGTAGGGTCGTTCTTAGTCAAAGCGGCTCCCGGAAGACAGGGGATTCCTTGCTGGAGAAAGTCGGTTGCTCGCTACCGTCAGGCAGCGTCAGTACTTGGCGGTGGCGCGGCCATTTCGGTGCGGCACTTCTCGCGATAGATCCGCGCGAGCTTCAGCAGATATTCGTGCGATACTCCGAGGCCCCTCGCCACGGCGGCGGCGTCAATCGAGGGGTCCGTCGCGAACCGGGCGATTACCTCACTGCGCTCGGCCTTGCTCAAGGTCGCGGTAGAGCCCCGTAGCGCCCGCTCAATGGCGGCCCTATTCGTGCGCTGGCGCCAAAGGGACCGCAGAGCGGCGCGCTCCGATGCCATCAGACCGCCGCGAATCCCGAACGTTTCATCGTTCCGTATGGAATCGATCAAGCACCGGGCAGCTGTCGTCAGCGGACAGTTCGCGCACAGATTCAAGGGCCGGACCAGGGAAAGGCCCAGACGTTCCGCTATTTCCGCAGGGTCGGACTGCGGACTGTCCCCGCGCGGGAAGAACATGTTGGTATCCCGCCCGACGCAGGCCGCGTTCTCGGCCCAGTGCTTACCCTGTGACTTCTCCGATGCCCATATAAGAGGGTCCCAATCGCCCCTCAAGGCTGCTCCGGCGAGGTCGGATATCGTGGTTCTCATTTTTGCCTCATGGTTTAATCAGCGCGCGGAGTCCTATCCTGACTGGCGCTGAAGAGGAACCCGAAAGCTTTCTGAACTCTCGGAGGTGGGAGGCGCGAGCTACGCAGCTTTGCTGTCGGCCGAGATTTCGACGGCAGGATTTGGGAAGCTGTATACGTGCGCATCGCCAGGGACCGAGAACTCGACGTCGAGGATCTTCCCCAACCTCTCCCACTTCTCGTGGTCCCAGTCCGGAGAGGCGTCGAGTTGTGTGCTCACCCACGCGTCAATGGAGGCGTCGAGGTCGTCCGTGTCGCCCATGGCAGCCCTCACGCTTCGAGCCGGGGAAGCGGAGCCGGATGTGCTGCCGCCCCAACAGAAGGGAAGGGAAAGGGACGTTGAGCTGCCGCTTCGGCGCCGCGCACATATTCGACGGCCCGCGTGGGCGTACTGCCACACCGGGCGGGGAGACGGATGGCGCGTCCGGCGACACGGTCGAGCTGCTGCTGTCGGCAGTCAGCTACGGGGGAATGGATTCCCTCCGGCATGGCAAGCATGCGATACTCCATGGCTGCTAGAAACGCGCGCAGCGGCCTCTCGCCAAAGATGTTCCGCTGCCGCGTTGTAGTGAATCGGCGCCCCTCGGGGTGCTGGCCAGGCGTCCGGGAGTTCGTAGCTCCTGGACGCCTGG
The DNA here is from genome assembly GCF_053592415.1 of Streptomyces sp. NPDC002690. Taxonomy (NCBI): domain Bacteria; kingdom Bacillati; phylum Actinomycetota; class Actinomycetes; order Kitasatosporales; family Streptomycetaceae; genus Streptomyces; species Streptomyces sp. NPDC002690. Next base: position 24,899 of record NZ_JBSFVR010000075.1, read on the forward strand.
CACCATAGAGAGGGCGGAGCCCGATCAACGGGCTCGATACAAAAACGTACACTAGTTTCGTAAATGTATCAAGCCTGGACTACGGTTGCCCCTAGCGCCGCCCCGACCTGCCCGATCGTCCCGCTGCTGGAGTTCATGTGCCACGTCAATTCGACGGCAAGCGCGTACGTGTCGTCCGACGGGGCGAGGACCTGAGCCAGGGCGAGCTGGGCGCCAGGGTGGGCGTCAGCGCTGCCTCTGTTGCGCGGTGGGAGAACGGCGACGATCACCCCAAGGGTGAGAAGCTGCCAGCGATTGCCCGGGCGCTCGGCCGGCCGCTTGCTGAGCTCTTTCCTCATGACGGCCCCGCGGACTTGCAGCTCCTGCGATGCGACGCCGGCCTCAGCGTGGCGCAGGCCGCCGCGGTCATCGGCACGAGTCGTGTGCCGGTGAGCAACGCGGAGAGCGGTAGACGCCGGTTGAACGACGCGTACGTGCCACAGCTTGCAGAGGCGTATGGGGTGACCCAATCGGTCCTCTTGGCCGCCCAGGACTGCTCGTTCGGGCTCCGTCCCGCCACCTCCGCCGAAGCCCGAGCGTCAGCCCCCCGCGGGATCGGAGAGAAGATCAACTATCTCCTGGAGCACGGGTACGGGGGCCAGGAGGCACCTTCAGACGATGAGATCGCACGAGGCGTGAACGACCATGCGGGCGGCCAAGTCGTATCCGTCGAGGACATCGTCGCCCTCCGCGCGGGCGTCGCAACGGAGGCTTCCGATGTAGTGCGCGCTGGCTTGGCCGCAGCCCTCCAGGTCGATGTCGCGCTCTTCCAGGACGGTGCCGACGTCACTCCGGCGGCTCGTGAATTCCTTGAGGCGATCCGCTTCCTGGGCTCGATTCAACAGGGCCAGATCCTTGGGCTGGCTGCCCGTGGCAACGGTCAGGGCCTGTCCGCAGAGATGATGGCCAAGATCAATGATCTTGTTGAGGAGTTGAAGGGCAAGCTGCCAGAAGTGCCCGACAAGGACTGACGCTGTTTGGCAAGTGCTTGTCTGGAGCCTGGATCCGAGAGACTGTCCCGCCCTGCGGGGGGCGGCTCTGACGCGGACCGTCGACCACGCGAGGACCTTTTAGCGCGAGATGTGTCATGGATGTGCCCACAACAGCGAAGGGACTGCGGCGTTACCCACCCGGGGAACGCTCGCCGGTGTCGGCGACTTCGATCTCCGGCTCTACAACGGCTCCATCAACGGGCCGACCCTGCGCGTGCGGC
>NZ_JBSFVR010000076.1:0-26047 GCF_053592415.1 Streptomyces sp. NPDC002690
CGATCCGGCACCGGGCATGCCGGGCGCGGTGCCCGGCATGCGGGACAACGCCGGGGACAGCAGCGTGGCCGGGACGCCGGGGCCCCGCGCCGGTTAGTGTTTCTGCCGCAGGACACGGTCGACAAGAGGACACAGAGGCAGTGGACATCCCGGCACAGACGTCGCCCCAGTCGCCCCACCAACCCCAGGGGTGGCCTGCGAACGAGTTCGAAGAAGTGCTCAGCGCCTCGCTGGGCGTCCCCGGGGCGGGCGGCCGGCTCGTCGAGGTGCTCGGCCGCAGCCGGCTCTGGATTCCGCTGCCCGGCGGCGGAAGTACCGCCAGCGCCGATCTCGACCTGCCGACGATCGAGCTCGACGGTGCCGCCTTCGTCCCCGTCTTCAGCTCCGAGGCCCAGTTTCTCGGATGTGCCGGCGCCAACCTCTCCTACGCCGTCGCGCCCGCCCGCGAGTTCGCGCGCGGACTGCCCCCGCAGGTGGGCATCGCGGTCAACCCGGGCGGTGCGGTCGGGCTTCCGCTGCCGCCCGCCGCCGTGGCCGAGCTCTGCCGTGCCGGGAACACCCCGCTGGACGGACCGGCCGGCGGCGGCCGGGTCCGGCTCTGGGAGCCGGACTGGAAGGAGGAGCCGGTCGACTTCCTCGCCGCCGTGTCCGCGGAGTTCCAGGGGACCGGTGTGGTCGCCACCGCCCGTCGCGCGCTGGCCAGCATCGAGGGCGGCGACCCCGTCCTCTTCGTCGCCGTCCAGTTCTCGGCGTGGGACGAGGCCACGCAGGGCGCGCCCATGGACGCGCTGGGCCGCGCGCTCGGACGCGTGCAGGTGCCGTGGCCCGTCAACCTGGTCCTGCTCGACATGGCGCAGGACCCGGTCGGCGACTGGATGCTGGAGAAGGTCCGGCCCTTCTTCCAGTGACCGCCGGGACGGACCGGTCGCGGCGCCGGGACGTGCCCGTCGACCGGCTGCCGGGCGGCCCGGCCGCTGCCCGGGGCCGGCCCGCCGTGTCCGGCATGTCGGACGGTGGCGTCAAGTCGGTGTCAGTGAGGGCGCATAAGCTGGTTTGATGGCGAGGTTGCTCCCGCGCGCCCGGGGGCGGCGCGCGACACGGTGGATCGACGAGGGGCGGGACCCAGGGTGAGTGCGTCAGGCACGGCGGCGGCCGGGCAGGTCGAACACATGCTGCGCCAGGTGACCCCCGGGCGCTTCGACGCGTACGAGGAGTTGCTGAGGGCCCTTTCGGACGGCCAGGTCTGGATGCTGCTCTGGCACGGCACGGCCGGCTCCCCGGACGCCCAGTACGGCAACATCGGTGTGGACGGCCTCGGTTACGCCCCGTGCGTGACCTCCGCCCAGGAGCTCGCGGCCAGCGGCTGGAACCGTGCCCACGAGGTGATCACCGGCCGGGAGATCGCCCGCTCGCTCTTCCCCGACCACTGGGGAATCTGGCTCAACCCGCACACGCCCGGCGGCGGCGTGGGCATCCCGTGGCTGGATCTGCGCCGGATCGCCAACGGGCTCGACCGGCTGCCCGCAGGACCCCTCACCCTCTCCGAACCGGCCATCGAGATCCCGCAGTTCTACGCGTTGCTCTCGCAGAACGCGCACCGCACCCCGGCGGTCCGCTCGCTGCGCCGCGCCTGGGTGCAGCCGGCGCTCGGCGCCCCGTACCTCGCCATCGGGCTCGACCTCTACGACACCGGCCGGGCCGCCGTGGAGTCGGCCCGCGCGATGATGGGGCAGACGATCGGCGCCGTCCCGGAGGGGCTTCCCGTCTCCACGGTCGCGATGTCCGACGACTACGACCCGGTCGCGATGTGGCTGCGGGCCAACGCCCGTCCGTTCTACGACCGGGAGGCGCACGCGCAGCCCGCCTCACCGCCGCCCGCGGCTCCCGGTTACGGCTACCCGCCCGCGTACTGACGCGTACGCGCGCCCCGGTCCTTCCGTACGGCGAGGCCGCGTCGTGGAGTTCCGTCCCGGCCGGGCCCGCCCGTACGGGTGAAGTGACCTGCGTTTTTCGGCCATCTGGGACCATTCCTGAGGCCCTTGCCGCCGTGCGCCGGGTGTCCGGGAGGAGCGCTCGTGCGCCTTTCACGCCTTTTTCGCCACCGGGCGGTGAAGCGTGCCACCTGATGGGTACATCATCCCCATGCGCGCCATGTCCCGCTCTGACCACTCCTGCCGCTCACATGGGCGTTGGTACGCATCCGTACTCAATTGAATTTCAACTGTGTTGCGTCCGGGGGTCGTTCACAGGCGTCCGGATAACGGATCGACCAAGTCGGATCACGGTTAGGCATCCATTCGCTGTCAAGTCTGGCAACAGATCACGACGGGCATGAAGACTCCCGCTCCAAGGGGCGATCGGTCCCGAGCCACCACCGGACGAAACCGCCGCCACCGCGGCAAGTGTGTGCCGGCCACCGCCGGTTGAGAGGGGTCCCTGCCACGATGACGGCACCACTGCACGAGCCGACAACGGAAGCGGCCCCCCCGGCGGGATTCGAAGCGGGCATCGCGCCCGAGAAGGCGGTGCAGGGCCGCTCCCTGGGCCGCATCGCCTGGGAGCGGCTGAAGCGGGACAAGCTGGCCCTCGGCGGTGGCGTCGTGGTGCTGTTGCTGGTCGTCGTCGCGTTGCTGGCGCCCGTGATCACCCACCTGGTCGGCCAGTCCCCGTACGACCACCACGAAGAGCTGATCGATCCGCTGTTCTCCACGCCCACCGGTTCCTACGGGGCGATGAGCGGGACGCACTGGTTCGGCGTGGAGCCGGTCAACGGCCGCGACATCTTCGCCCGCATCGTCTACGGCGCCCGGGTCTCGCTCCTCGTCGGCTTCCTCTCCGCCGTCGTCGCCGTCGCTCTCGGCACGGTGCTCGGCGTGCTGGCCGGCTTCTTCGGCGGCTGGCTGGACGCGCTCATCAGCCGCGTGATGGACATGCTGCTCTCGTTCCCGCAGCTGCTCTTCATCATCGCCCTGGTGTCCGTGATGCCCAACAAGCTTTTGGGGCTGGAGGGTTCGGGCGTCCGCCTCTTCGTGATGATCCTGGTCATCGGGTTCTTCGGCTGGCCGTACGTCGGCCGCGTGGTGCGCGGGCAGACCCTCTCGCTGCGTGAGCGGGAGTACGTGGACGCGGCACGCAGCCTGGGCGCGGGGCGGTTCTACATCCTTTTCAAGGAGCTGCTGCCGAACCTGGTGGCGCCGATCGTCGTCTACGCCACGATGATGATCCCCACCAACATCCTGACCGAGGCGGCCCTGAGCTTCCTGGGCGTCGGAGTGAAGCCGCCCTCCGCCTCCTGGGGCCAGATGCTGTCATCCGCTCTGAGCTACTACGAGTCCGACCCGATGTACATGATCATTCCGGGCGTGGCGATCTTCATCACCGTCCTCTCCTTCAACCTCTTCGGCGACGGCGTGCGTGACGCGCTCGACCCGAAGGGTTCTCGCTGACAGTCGTACCCCGGAGCCCGTGCACCGTACGGGCCGATCTACACACGGAGGATCCCGAATCGTGACATCTCGACGGAACACACGGCGCAAGCAGGCCGTGGCCGCTGCTGCCGTGGTCGCGGCACTGCTCTCCACGGCGGCCTGCGGCGGCGGGGGCGACGACGACAGCGCCAAGGGCGGTGGCAAGGGCGGCGGTTCCGCCAACGCGGCCGGCTTCGACGCGGCGAACAACAAGGTCGCCAACGCCTCGACGAAGGCCGGCGGCGAGCTGAAGTTCGCCGGTGTCCAGGACGCCGACTCCTGGGACACCACGCGTGGGTACTACGGCTTCGTGTGGGACTTCATGCGCTACTACAGCCGCCAGCTGGTGACCAGCAAGACGGCCCCGGGCGCCGGCGGCACCGAGCTCACCCCGGACCTCGCCACCGAGCGCGCGAAGATCACGGACGACGGCAAGACCTACACGTACACCCTGCGCGACGGGGTCTCGTGGGAGGACGGCAAGCCGGTCACCTCGCAGGACGTCAAGTACGGCATCGAGCGCCAGTGGGCCCAGGACGTGCTGTCCGGCGGCCCCGTCTACCTGCGGGACATCCTCGACCCCAAGGGCGAGTACAAGGGTCCCTACAAGGACACCTCCGCCGACCACCTGGGTCTGAAGGCCATCGAGACGCCGGACGCGAAGACGATCGTCTTCCACCTGCCGACCGCCAACAGCGACTTCGAGGCGATCCTCGCGCTGACCTCGTCCTCGCCGGTCCGCCAGGACAAGGACACCAAGTCGAAGTACGGCCTCAAGCCGTTCTCCTCGGGCCCGTACAAGTTCGAGTCGTACACGCCCAACAAGTCCGTCGTGCTGGTCCGCAACGAGAACTGGAAGCAGGAGTCGGACCCGGTCCGCAAGCCGCTGCCGGACAAGATCTCGGTGACCCTGTTCTCCAACGCGGACGACATGGACAACAAGCTGCTCAGCGGCGAGTACGACCTCGACGTCAACCAGACGGGCCTCTCCCCGCAGGGCCGTACGAAGGCGCTCAAGGAGTACAAGGACAACCTGGACAACCCGGTTTCCGGCTACATCCGTTACGCCTCCTTCCCGCAGAACGTCGCGCCGTTCGACAACATCCACTGCCGCAAGGCCGTGCTCTACGGAGCCGACCACAAGTCGCTCCAGACCGCCCGCGGCGGCCCGGTGGCCGGCGGCGACATCGGCACCAACATGCTGCCCCCGTCGGTGCCCGGCTCCGAGGGCCAGAAGTACGACCCGTACGGCTTCACCACCAACGACGGCGCGGCGAACACCGCCAAGGCCAAGGAAGAGCTGGCCGCCTGCGGCAAGCCGGACGGCTTCTCCACCACCATCGCGGTGCGTAACAACAAGCCCGTCGAGGTGGCCACCGCGGAGTCGCTCCAGGCGTCCCTCGCCAAGATCGGCATCAAGGTCGACATCGACCAGTACGACGGCGCCCAGTACTCCGGCATCATCGGCAACCCGTCCGTGGTGAAGAAGAAGGGCTACGGCATCATCATCATGGGCTGGGGCCCCGACTTCCCCTCGGTCCAGGGCTACGGCCAGCCCCTCTGGGACAGCAGCTACATCCTGGACAGCGGCAACAACAACTTCGCCATGATCAACGACAAGGCGATCGACGCGAACTTCGACAAGTACGCCGTCGAGCTCGACGACGCCAAGAAGGTCGCTCTCTCCACCGAGCTCAACCACCAGGTGATGGAGGGCGCTTACTACCTGCCCTTCGTCTTCGAGAAGTTCATCAACTTCCGCTCCTCGCGTCTGACGAACGTCTACACCACTGACGCGTACAGCGGTCAGTACGACTTCATCAGCCTGGGCGTCGAGAAGTAATCATTCCCCCGGCACACCCGCCGAACGGCACGAAAGGCAGGTGAAGGCCGGAGCGGTTCGGCCGCGGGCCACCGGACGACCTCCGGTGGCCCGCGGCCCCCGCCGGGCCGAGAGCAGTGCTCACATACCTCATCAGGCGGCTGCTTGCCGCCGCAGTGATGCTGATCGTCATCATCGTGGTGGTCTTCAGCATCTTCTTCCTCATCCCCAAGTGGACGGGTGTCGACCCGGCCACGATGTACGTGGGCAAGACGTCGGACGCCGCGGCCGTCGAAGGCATCCGGCAGAAGCTCCATCTGGCCGAGCCGATCTACGTCCAGGTCTGGGAGTTCTTCAAGGGCATCTTCGTCGGGCGCACCTACTCCGGGGGCGGCGACGTCACCGACTGCGCGGCGCCCTGCTTCGGATACTCCTTCCGCAACGAACAGGCCATCTGGCCGGTCATCACCGACCGGCTGCCGGTGACCCTGTCACTGGCGGCGGGCGCCGCCGTGCTGTGGCTGCTGGCGGGTGTCTCGGCCGGTGTGCTCTCGGCGCTCAAGCGCGGTTCGCTCTGGGACCGTTCGGCCATGGTCGTCGCCCTCTCGGGCGTCTCGCTGCCGATCTTCTTCACCGCCATGCTGTCGCTGGGCATCTTCGACTACGGACTGGGCTGGATCGACTCCGGGTTCGTCCCGCTGGAGGAGAGCGTCGGCGGCTGGTTCCAGGGGCTGCTGCTGCCCTGGGTCACGCTCGCCTTCCTGTACGCCGCGATGTACGCCCGCATCACCCGGGCCACCATGCTCGAAGTGATGGGCGAGGACTACATCCGCACCGCCCGGGCCAAGGGACTGAGTGAACCGGTCGTCATCGGCAAGCACGCCATGCGCTCCACCATGACACCCATCCTCACCATGCTCGGCATGGACCTCGGCGCCCTCGTCGGCGGCGCGATCCTCACCGAGACCGCCTTCAGCCTGCCCGGCCTCGGCCAGGCCGTGCTCAAGGCGATCAACGAGCGGGACCTTCCGGTGATCCTCGGCGTCGTACTGATCACCTCCCTCGCGGTGATCGTCGCCAACCTCCTCGTCGATGTCCTGTACGCCGTGATCGACCCCCGAGTGAGGCTGTCATGACCGAGCTGAGCAAGAGCGGGGCTGCCGCGCCGGAGGCAACCGCCCCCGCCTCGCCCGCACCCGGAGCCTTCCTCGACGTCCGCGACCTGAAGGTGCACTTCCCGACCGACGACGGACTCGTCAAGTCCGTGGACGGACTGAGCTTCACGCTGGAGAAGGGCAAGACCCTCGGCATCGTCGGCGAGTCCGGCTCCGGCAAGTCCGTCACCTCGCTCGGCATCATGGGCCTGCACACCGCCGGCCAGTACGGAAAGCGCAAGGCCCGGCTGTCCGGCGAGATCTGGCTGGACGGCACCGAGCTGCTCTCCAGCGACCCGGACGAGGTCCGCAAGCTGCGCGGCCGCAACATGGCGATGATCTTCCAGGACCCGCTCTCCGCGCTGCACCCGTACTTCACGATCGGCAAGCAGATCGTCGAGGCGTACCGGATCCACCACGCCGTGGACAAGAAGACGGCCCGCAAGCGCGCGATCGAGATGCTCGACCGGGTCGGCATCCCGCAGCCGGACAAGCGGGTGGACAGTTACCCGCACGAGTTCTCCGGCGGGATGCGCCAGCGCGCCATGATCGCGATGTCGCTGGTCAACAACCCCGAACTGCTGATCGCCGACGAGCCGACCACCGCCCTGGACGTCACCGTCCAGGCGCAGATCCTCGACCTCATCCGTGATCTGCAGAAGGAGTTCGGCTCCGCCGTCATCGTCATCACGCACGACCTCGGCGTCGTCGCCGAACTCGCCGACGACATCCTCGTCATGTACGGCGGGCGGTGCGTGGAGCGCGGACCGGCCGAGAAGGTCTTCTACGAGCCCCGGCACCCCTACACCTGGGGCCTGCTGGGCTCGATGCCGCGCCTGGACCGCGAGCAGACCGACCGCCTGATCCCGGTCAAGGGTTCCCCGCCCTCGCTGATCAACCTGCCGTCCGGGTGCGCCTTCAACCCGCGCTGTCCCTACGCGGACGTACCCAAGGACAACGTCACCCGTACCGTGCGGCCCGAGCTGCTGGAGGTGGGGAGCCGCCACTGGTCGGCCTGCCACCTCTCCCCGGAGCAGCGGGAGCGCATCTGGACCGAAGAGATTGCGCCCAAGCTGTGACCGACGACGAAGCAGTGACGAGCCGGCCGAGCGAGCCGGTCCCCCCGCACACCGAGGGGGCAGCGGCAGCATCCGGCGGGACGGTGGCGGCCGAGACCGCCCGGGTGCCCGCGCCGCGTACGGGCAAGGGCGTCGCCCAGGGCGAGGTGCTGCTCCGGGTCAAGGGTCTTGAGAAGCACTTCCCGATCAAGAAAGGCCTGCTCCAGCGCACCAGCGGTGCCGTACGGGCCGTCGACGGGATCGACTTCGAGGTGCGCGCGGGCGAGACCCTGGGCGTCGTCGGTGAGTCGGGCTGCGGCAAGTCGACCATGGGGCGGCTGATCACCCGGCTGCTGGAACCGACCGCGGGCACCGTCGAGTTCGAGGGCACCGACATCACGCACCTTGGGGTCGGCCGCATGCGCCCGTTCCGGCGCGACATGCAGATGATCTTCCAGGACCCCTACTCCTCGCTGAACCCCCGCCACACCATCGGCACCATCGTCAGCGCCCCCTTCAAGCTCCAAAACGTCACCCCCGAGGGTGGCGTCAAGAAGGAGGTGCAGCGGCTGCTGGAGGTGGTCGGCCTCAACCCCGAGCACTACAACCGCTATCCGCACGAGTTCTCCGGCGGCCAGCGCCAGCGCATCGGCATCGCCCGCGCGCTCGCGCTCAACCCGAAGCTGGTCGTGGCCGACGAGCCGGTCTCCGCGCTGGACGTCTCCATCCAGGCGCAGGTGGTGAACCTGCTCGACGACCTCCAGGCCGAGCTGGGCCTCACGTACGTGATCATCGCCCACGACCTGTCGGTGGTCCGGCACGTCTCGGACCGGATCGCGGTGATGTACCTCGGCAAGATCGTGGAACTCGCCGACCGCGAGTCGCTCTACAAGGCGCCGATGCACCCGTACACCAAGGCGTTGCTCTCCGCGGTGCCGATTCCGGACCCCCGCCGCCGGGGCGCCAAGAGCGAGCGCATCCTGCTCACCGGTGACGTTCCCTCGCCGATCTCGCCGCCCAGCGGCTGCCGCTTCCACACCCGGTGCTGGAAGGCGACGGAGGTCTGCCGTACGCAGGAACCGCCGCTGATCGCGCTGCGGACCGGGCACCAAGTGGCCTGCCACCACCCGGAGAACGCGCCGGACCAGGCCCCGGGCGAGGACGTACTGCCCCTGGCGCGCGAGGCGATCGTGGCCGCCACGCCGAAGGGCACCGAGCCGGAAGCACCGGGCGCTGCCGCACCGGAAGTGCCGGACGCGCCCGAAGCACCGGAAGCATCCGGGCAGGAGGCCCCGGAGGCACCCCGGGCCACCGGGGACACGGGGGACGGCACGAAGGAGTAGCACCGGCACAATTGGCCGGTGCTCACCGAACTGTTCACTCCCTCCGTCCAGCACGCGCTCGATGTCGTCGGGATCTTCTTCTTCGCGATCTCCGGCGCTCTGCTCGCCGTACGCAAGAACTTCGACGTCTTCGGCATCGCGGTTCTCGCCGAGGTGACCGCGCTGGGCGGAGGGATTTTCCGTGACCTGATCATCGGGGCGGTGCCGCCGGCCGCCTTCGCCGATCTCGGCTACTTCCTCACCCCGCTGATCGCGGCCGCCCTGGTCTTCTTCCTGCACCCGCACGTCGAGCGCATCCAGGTCGGCGTCAACGTCTTCGACGCCGCGGGGCTCGGCCTCTTCGCCGTGAGCGGCACGACCAAGGCGTACGACTACGGCCTCGGGCTGACCTCCTCCGTCGCGCTCGGCCTGGCCACGGCGGTCGGCGGCGGGGTGCTGCGGGACGTGCTGGCCAACGAGGTGCCCTCGCTGCTGCGCTGGGACCGGGACCTGTACGCGGTGCCCGCGCTCGTCGGCGCCTCCATGGTCGCGCTCTGCATCCAGTTCGACGCCCTGAACGGCTTGACCACGGCCTTCGCGGTCGTCGCGGGGTTCGTCCTGCGGCTGCTGGCGATGCGGTTCCACTGGCGGGCGCCGCGCGCGTACAACCGCCGTTCGGCGAGCGGCGAGGAGGGGGCAGGCAGCTGAGGAGGCCCGGGTCCGCCCTCCGCCCACATGAAAAGCTACCGCTCAGTAAGGTGTCGGTGTAGCGTGCGTGGCATGGCACAGGCAGCAGCGCTCCCGGCACAGACCGGGCGGACGACCCCCGGACCCGCGACCCTCGCGCGGGCGGCCGTCGGAGACAGCGAGTTCGACCGGGACACCGCGGTCGTCCGTCGCGAGGAAGGCGTCTACGACGCGGAGCTCTCCGCGGGATGGACCATCATCCGCGCGGTCAACGGCGGCTATCTGCTGGCCCTGCTCGGCCGCGCGCTGGGCGACGCGCTGCCGCACGCCGACCCGTTCTCGATCACCGCGCACTACCTCACCGCCTCCGTGCCCGGCCCCGCCGTCATCCGTACCGAGGTCGTCCGCGCCGGGCGCACCCTCTCCACCGGCCAGGCGACCCTCTACCAGTACGCCGAGGACGGCAGCGAGGTCGCCCGCATCCGGGTGCTCGCCACCTACGGCGACCTCGACGCCCTCACCGACGAGGTCCGCACCACCGCGCTCCCGCCCGCCATCCCGCCGTACGACCAGTGCCTGGGGGCCGAGTCGGGCGGCGGCATGATCCCCGGCAGCTCCGCCATCACCGAGCGGCTCGACATCCGGCTCGACCCCGCTACGGTCGGCTGGGCGCTGGGCAAGCCCTCCGGCAAGGGCGAGATGCGCGGCTGGTTCGGCCTGGCGGACGGCCGCGACCCGGACCCGCTCTCGGTGCTGCTCACCGTCGACGCGCTGCCGCCGACCTCGTTCGAGCTGGGCCTCAAGGGGTGGACCCCCACCGTCGAACTCACCGTCCACGTCCGTTGCCGCCCGGCCCCCGGCCCGTTGCGCGTCGCCATCACCACCCGCAACCTCGCGGGCGGCCTCCTGGAGGAGGACGCCGAGGTCTGGGACAGCGCGGACCGGCTCGTCGCCCAGTCCCGGCAGCTCGCCCGGGCACCGCGGGGCTGACCGCGCCGCGCGCGGCCGGCGCCGACCCGACCCGACCCGACCCGTCCGGTGGACCGCCGGACGGGTCCCGTGCTGTCCGGGGCCTCTTCGGGCCCGGACCTGCGCGCGGGGGAGCGGCGGGCGCCGGCACGGCTCCTGACGTGCCGTTTGCTCCCGGCGGCTCCCGGGTACCCGGACTCAGCGCCGAGCGGCGGTGCAGCGACGCCGCACCCCAGGAGGCATTGCCCATGAGTCACAGCGACGGAACGAGTCTCGGGACCATCACCACCAAGGTGCCGGCCCGCCTGGACCGCCTTCCCTGGTCACGATGGCACTGGATGATCGTGATCGGCCTCGGGACCGTATGGATTCTGGACGGTCTGGAAGTGACCGTCGTCGGGAACATCGCCAGCCGGCTGTCCGAGGACGGCAGCGGACTGCCGATCACCGACGCCCAGGTCACCGGGCTCGCGGCAGCGCTCTACGTCGCCGGGGCCTGCTCGGGCGCCCTCTTCTTCGGCTGGCTCACCGACCGCTTCGGCCGCAAGAAGCTGTTCCTGATCACCCTCGCGGTCTATCTGATCGCGACCGCGCTGACCGCGCTCTCGTTCTCGGTCTGGTGGTTCTTCCTCTTCCGCTTCTTCACCGGCTTCGGCATCGGCGGCGAGTACGCCGCCATCAACTCCGCGATCGACGAGCTGATCCCGAGCAAGTACCGGGGCCGCGTCGACCTGATCATCAACGGCAGTTACTGGCTGGGCGCGATGGGCGGCGCGCTGCTTTCCGTCCTCGCGCTCAACACCGACATCTTCCCGAAGGACATCGGCTGGCGGCTCACCTTCGCCCTCGGGGTGGTCCTCGGCCTGGTCATCCTGCTGGTCCGCCGGCACGTGCCCGAGAGCCCCCGGTGGATGTTCATCCACGGCCAGTCCGAAGGCGCGACCCGGATCGTCGACGAGGCGGAGGAGGAGATCGAGAAGGAGAAGGGCCGGCCCCTGCCCGAGGTGGAGACCGCGATCACCATCGAACAGCGGCGCAGCATCGGCTTCGTGGAGATCGCCCGTACCCTCTTCCGCGACTATCCGAAGCGGGCGACGCTCGGCTTCTCGCTCTTCATCGGCCAGGCGTTCCTGTACAACGCCATCACCTTCGGGTTCGGCTCGATCCTGGTGAAGTTCTTCGACGTCTCCAGCGGGACGACCGGGTACTTCTTCGCCGTCATCGCCTTCGGCAACTTCCTCGGGCCGCTGCTGCTCGGCCGGCTCTTCGACACCTGGGGACGCCGCCCGATGATCGCGGGCACCTACATCCTCTCCGGTGCCCTGCTCTTCGGCACCGCGGGGCTGTTCGGCGCCGGAGTGCTCACCGCCGCCACCATGACCCTCTGCTGGTGCGTGGTGCTGTTCTTCGCTTCGGCCGGAGCGAGTTCGGCCTATCTGACGGTCAGCGAGATCTTCCCGATGGAGACCCGGGCGATGGCGATCGCCTTCTTCTACGCCATCGGTACGGCGGCCGGCGGCATCTCCGGACCGCTGATCTTCTCCGGGCTCACCGCGAGCGGCGTCGTGGGCGACGCGGTCATCGCGTTCTGTATCGGGGCCGCGCTGATGGTGGCCGCCGGACTGGTCGCGGTCTTCCTCGCGGTCCCCGCCGAGCGGAAGTCGCTGGAAGACATCGCCACCCCGCTCTCCGCGCGGGAGGGGGAGCAGTCGTAAAGCGTGTTGCGGACGTGGCGCCGTCCGCCCGGAGGGCGGGACTTTCGCAACTTTGGAGGCTGCCCCGTCCGCCGCTCCCGTCCCCGGCGTCGTGGGGCGGGAGCGGCACTTCGCGGACCCGGCCCCTGCTCAGCCGCCGTCCGCCGCGGGCGTCGGGTCGTCGTCCAGCCAGTGGCGGCGCCCCAGGGTGATCAGGCGCAGGCGGCGCCGCGCCACCCGCACGACCTCCTCCTCGGTGCCGGGGGCCGCGTCCAGGAGGGCGGAGGCGGTGATCACCATGTGATCCACGTGGAGGCCGCCCAGCATCAGCAGGTCCTCCCGGCTCCAGCCCGCCGACTCCGCCTCCCCGGCCAGCGCGTCGGCCACCTCCGTCACGAACAGGGCGAGTTGTGCCGCTATCGCCGCGCGAACCCCGGCCACCCCGCCGTGCTGCTCCCGGGCGATGAAGCGGAAGTGCGCGGGGTGTGCCGCCACATGACCCGCGATGGCCGCGACGCTCCGGTCCAGTCGCTCCTCGCTGTCCCCGGTCCCGGCGAGGACCGCGCCGATCATGCCGTGCAGGCTGTCGAGCGTCTGGTCCACCAGTGCCACACCGAGGGCGGCCGTGTCCTCGAAGTGACGGTAGAAGGCGGTGGGGGTCACCCCGGCCGCCCGTGTCACCTCACGCAGGCCGAGGCCGCTCAGGCTCTGGTGTTCCAGGAGCCGGAGGGCGGCGTCCAACAGGCACTGACGTGTCCTCAGCTTCTGGGCCTGACGGGTTCCGGTGGTGTGACTCATGCCATTCAGTAAACAACTGTTTTCCGGTGCGAGGGAGTCCGAGGCGGGGGGACACGGGTTTAGACTCGGTGGTCAGTGAACAGTCGTACTCTCACTGGATGCGGAAGCCGGCGCCCATGCCGCCGGGGCCCGCTCCGTGGTCCGTACGACTCCGATGATCAGAAAGGCCGCTCATGCTCGCCCTCGTCGCCGCGCTGCTCCTGTTCGGGATCCTGCTCGGGACGGTCGCCCACCTTCCGGTCGCGCTGACCCTGGCGTCCGCCGCCGTGATCGGCTGCTGGCTGATCGGCTTCGCGGTCCGTGAGCGCCGCTCCCACTGAGCCACCGCCGCTCGCCCCCTTTCGCGCAGATCCCGCCCCAGGCCGAAGGAGCTCGCACCATGACCCTCTCCTCGCTCGTCGCCCCGGTGCTCCGCACCGGCCGACACGTCGACCGCGACACCCGGCCCGCGGAGGCCGTCGACCGCGACACCCGGCCCGCGGAGGCCGCCACCGACGGAAAGGCCGAAGCCCAGGCGCGAACCCGTGACGCCGACGGGCTCGCCGTCGCCTCGTTCGTCCTGGGCCTGCTGGGCCTGCTCGTGTTCAACCTGCTGCTCGGCCCGGCCGCCGTCGTCATGGCGCTGATCGCGCTCGCCCGGTCCACCGAGCGGCGCGGACGGGCCTTCCTCGGGCTCGCGCTGGGCGTCGCCGACCTGGTCGTCCTCGCCGTAGTGGTCACCGCTCACGGGGTGGTCGCCTGGGGCTCGTAGAATCGGACGCACCATGGCTTACCTCGACCACGCCGCGACCACGCCGATGCTTCCGGAGGCGATCGCGGCGATGACCGCGCAGCTCGCCGCGACCGGTAACGCGTCCTCCCTGCACGCAGCCGGGCGCCGGGCCCGCCGTACCGTCGAGGAGTCCAGAGAGACCCTCGCCGACGCCCTCGGCGCCCGCCCCAGCGAGGTGGTCCTCACCTCGGGCGGCACCGAGGCCGACAACCTCGCCGTGAAGGGCCTCTACTGGGCCCGCCGCGACGCCGACCCCCGCCGCACCCGGGTCCTGGCAAGCCCGGTCGAGCACCACGCGGTGCTGGACGCGGTCGACTGGCTCGCCGAACACGAGGGCGCGACCGTCGAGTACCTCCCCGTCGACCACTACGGCCGGGTGCACCCCGAGGCGCTGCGCGAGGCCATCCTCAGCGACCCCGACGACGTCGCGATGATCACCGTGATGTGGGCCAACAACGAGATCGGCACCGTCATGCCGGTCCGTGAACTCGCCTCCGTCGCATCCGAGTTCGAGATCCCGATGCACGCCGACGCGGTGCAGGCCTTCGGTCAGCTGGAGGTCGGCTTCGCCGACTCCGGTCTCGCCGCGATGACGGTGAGCGCGCACAAGATCGGCGGGCCGTTCGGTATCGGCGCCCTGCTGCTGGGCCGCGCGTACACCCCCGTACCCGTACTGCACGGCGGGGGCCAGGAGCGGCACGTGCGTTCCGGCACCCTCGACGTGCCCGCCGTCGCCGCCTTCGCCGTCGCCGGTGAACACGCCGCCCGTCACCGCGAGGAGTTCGCCCGTCGCGTCGGGGGACTCCGCGACGACCTGGTCGCGGCCGTGCTGGAGGCCGTCCCGGACGCCGTGCTCGGCGGCGACCTGGCCCCCGGCGGCCGGCTTCCGGCCAACGCCCACTTCAGCTTTCCCGGCTGCGAGGGCGACTCGCTCCTGCTGCTGCTGGACGCCCAGGGCATCGAGTGCTCCACCGGCTCCGCCTGCACCGCCGGGATCGCCCAGCCCAGCCACGTGCTGCTGGCCACCGGCACCGATCCCGACCTGGCGCGCGGCACCCTGCGCTTCTCGCTCGGCCACACCTCCACCGCCGAGGACGTCGCCGCCGTGGGCCGCGCCATCGGTCCCGCCGTGGAACGCGCCCGCACCGCCGGACTCAGCTGAGGAACCGCCCGGCCCGGGCGCGCGGGCCGGACGTCCCGAGGCCGTGTCCGACCATTCCCGTCGGGCGGCCGGTGCCCGGTGCGGCACCTCGCGGCGTTGTCGGACCGCCCGAGTACATCCCGTACACGGGCGGTCCTCCGCCCGCACCGGACGCCGCCCGCCGATCCGACGCGCATGGTCGGACACGGCCTGAGCCTGGCCTAAGCCGCCCGCCGTATCAGCTCGATGTACCGGTCCCAGTCCCAGTGCGGCCCGGGGTCGGTGTGGTCCGTCCCCGGCACCTCCACGTGCCCGACGACGTGCTCCCGGTCGACGGGGATGCCGTACCGCCCGCAGACCGACGCCGTCAGCCGCGCGGAGGAGGCGTACATCGCGGCGGTGAAGTCCTTCGGGCGGTCCACGAACCCCTCGTGCTCGATGCCGACGCTCCGCTCGTTGTACGCGCGGTTGCCCGCGTGGTACGCCACGTCCAGCTCCCGGATCATCTGCGTCACCGACCCGTCCTTGCCCACGACGTAGTGCGCGGCGGCCTGGTGCGCGGGGTCCTGGAAGGCCCGCACCGCGCTCGCCAGACTGCCCTGCGTGACATGGACGACCACCCGGTCTATCGCGAAGTCGTCGGGGCGGTCCGCGCGCCGCCAGTTCGCCCCGGAGGCCGCCGTCCAGTGGGCCCCGGCGTAGTCCAGCTCGCCGGGGGTGCGCGGCTTCTCCACGCCCGGCAGCCGCCACCAGGCGTGTTTCAGCTCGTCCCGCGCAAGCGCGGCGGCCGTGACCGCCGCCGCCATGGCCGAGCCGCCGATCAGCAGGGTGCGCCGGCTCACACCGTCCGCGGTCCCGTCCCGGCCGGACGGGCCGCCTCCCGTGGTTCCCATGACAGCTGGAACGCATATCCGCGGGCGATCGGTTCCCGGAGCCCCGTACTCTGGACGGGCTATGACTCAGACTTCCCAGCGCCCCCTGCGCGTGCTCGCCGCCATGTCCGGCGGAGTCGACTCCGCCGTCGCCGCCGCGCGCGCCGCCGAGGCGGGGCACGACGTGACCGGTGTGCACCTCGCCCTCTCCGCGAACCCGCAGTCGTTCCGTACCGGAGCGCGCGGCTGTTGCACCATCGAGGACTCCCGGGACGCCCGCCGCGCGGCGGACGTCATCGGCATCCCGTTCTACGTCTGGGACCTGGCGGAACGCTTCCGCGAGGACGTCGTGGAGGACTTCGTCGCGGAGTACGAGGCGGGCCGCACGCCCAACCCCTGCCTGCGCTGCAACGAGAAGATCAAGTTCGCCGCGCTGCTCGACAAGGCGCTCGCCCTCGGCTTCGACGCCGTGTGCACCGGTCACTACGCCACCGTCGTGCTCAACGAGGACGGCAGCCGCGAGCTGCACCGCGCCTCCGACATGGCCAAGGACCAGAGCTACGTCCTCGGGGTGCTGGACGAGAAGCAGCTCGCGCACGCGATGTTCCCGCTCGGCGACACCCTCACCACCAAGGAGGAGATCCGCGCCGAGGCCGAGGCACGCGGGCTCGCCGTCGCGAAGAAGCCCGACAGCCACGACATCTGCTTCATCGCGGACGGCGACACCCAGGGCTTCCTGGCGAGCCGGCTCGGCGGCAAGGCGGAGGGCGACATCGTCGACGAGGCGGGTGCCAAGCTCGGTACCCACGACGGGGCCTTCGGCTTCACCATCGGACAGCGCAAGGGTCTGCGCATCGGCCACCCGGCCGCCGACGGGAAGCCCCGCTACGTCCTGGACATCTCCCCGGTGAACAACACCGTCACGGTCGGCCCGGTGGAGGCCCTCGACGTCACGGCCCTCACCGCGATCAAGCCGCGCTGGTGCGGCACCGCCCCGGCGGGCCCCGGCACGTACACCGCGCAGCTGCGCGCCCACGGCGGCGAGACCGAGGTCACCGCCGAGCTGACCGACGGCACCCTGCACGTCTCCTTCACCGAGCCGGTGCGCGGGATCGCCCCCGGCCAGGCGGTCGTGCTCTACGACGGCACCCGGGTCGTCGGGTCCGCGACCATCGCGACCACCGTCCGGCGCGAGACGGCCCCGGCCGCCTCCTGAACGCGGGGCGCCCGTGGCCGGTCCGGCCGGCCGCGGGCGCCGCTTCATCGCCGGGCGACGAGCCGGGCAGCGGGCGGATTCACGGCTGGGGGACGAGCCCCCGGCGGGCGAAGAACTCCATCAGGACCGGGGCGAGCACCTGCGGGGAGAGTTCCCTGGTCTGGCCGCTGAGCGTCCGGTGCCGGGCGTGGGGGATCGCCTCGGCCAGTGCCATCGCCGTCTCCCGCACCGGGTCCGCGCTGAATCCGCCGCTGACGATCAGCGTGCGGGCGGTCACCGCCGCGAACCGCTCCAGCGGGGGAGCCCCGTCCCCGAGCAGGGCGTCGTCGTACTCCAGCGTGTGCGCCAGCGCCTCCAGCCCCGCCCACAGCGGCGCCCGGCGCATCCGTGCCACCGTCTCCGGTGGCACACCCGTCCGCGCCAGGAACAGCTCCACCGCCCCGCCCCGGTCGCCGGCCGCCAGGCGCTCCCGCAGCTCCGCCGTGCACCGCGCCTTGTACGAGAACCCTTCCTCGCCCGGGGTGTAGGGCGGCTCGAAGACCGCCAGCACCTCCATGGGCACGCCCGACGCCTGCGCCTCCAGGGCCAGTGCCCCGCCCGACGACATGCCGAACACCGCCACCGGCCCGGCCGCCGCACCGACGACCGCCGCGAGATCCTCGATCTCCCGGTCGGGCGCGTACGGCCCGCCCGGTCCGGCGCCGCTGCCGCCCCGGCCCCGGCGGTCGTACGTCACGACGGTGAAGCGGGGCGCGAGCAGCGCGGCTAGCGGGCCCTCGGTCGCGGCGGTGCTCAGCGCGCCCCCGACCAGCACCACCGGCGCCCCGTCGCCCTGTCTGCGGTAGGCGATCGGGGTGCCGTCCAGCGAGAGAATCCTGTCCATGGGAGGGCAGACCCCCGGTGCCCGGAGAACTCATCGCAGCCGGAGAGGATTTTTCGTCCGGACCTGAAGCGGGCTCAAAAGACCTGCCGCTCCCGTTCATTGCTGATCAATTTCAGACGTTCTCGGTCTCGTAGAAGCAGAAGTGATCCTTGATCGCCGCCACTTCAGGCTTCGGATCGAGGTAGGCCCAGACGAGATCGGCCGCGCCGGGCAGCGACCAGTAGGAGGCATCTCCCTTGAACGGACAGTGCGTACGGGTTTCGGATGCCGTCAGCAGCTCGGTACGGACGTCCTCGGGCGGCAGGTAGTAGCGGACCGGGCAGCCGGTCTCGCGCAGCACGAGCGGCCGTCGGCTCTCGGCCAGCACCTGTCCGTCGTGGACGACCCGGACGTGATCGGTCGCGGGCTCGACGGTGATGCGGTGTCCCTCGGCGGAAGTCATGTCCGGTGCAGCCGACGGCGCGCCCGTTTTCTTCCCGTACCGCTCACGCCCTCGGGGCGCGTCCGGCCCGGTCCGCGCGCCACCGTACGGTGGCGTCATGAACATCTGTGTCTTCCTCTCCGCCGCCGACCTCGACGACCGCTACACCCGCCCCGCCCGCGAATTCGCCGAACTGCTCGGACGCGGCGGACACACGCTCGTCTGGGGCGGCTCGGAGAGCGGGCTGATGAAGGTCGTCGCGGACGGCGTGCAGGAGGCGGGCGGCCGCCTGGTCGGGGTGTCCGTGGAGTTCATGGCGCACCAGGCCCGGAAGAACGCCGACGAGATGGTCTTCGCCCGCGACCTCGCCGAGCGCAAGGCGCTGCTGCTGGAGAAGGCCGACGCCGTCGTGATCATGGTCGGTGGCATGGGGACGCTCGACGAGGCCACCGAGATCCTCGAACTCAAGAAGCACGGCAAGCACACCAAGCCGGTGGTCCTGCTGAACGCCGACGGCTTCTACGACGGCCTGCGCCAGCAGTTCCTGCGGATGGACGAGGAGGGATTCCTGCCGCTGCCCCTCACCGACCTCGTCTTCTTCGCCGAGGACGGCGTCGGCGCGCTGGCCTACCTGGAAGAGTCCGCGGGTCAGCTCTGATCCCGGCCCACCCGGTCCAGCGCGCCCGGCCGGTCCCGGCGCGGGACCGGGTGGGATCATGGAGCCCATGCCTACCCACCTCATCACCGGCGCCGGTTCCGGCATCGGAGCAGCCGTCGCCCGCCGCCTCCGCGACCGGGGCGACGACCTCGTCCTGCTGGCCCGCGACGCCGGCCGCGCCAAGGAACTGGCCGCCCTCCACCCCGGGGCCCGTACGCTCGTCGGCGACCTGGGCAACCCCGACCGGCTCTCCTGGGCGTTCGGCCAGCAGCCGATGCCCGAGAGCCTCGACTCGCTGCTGCACATCGCCGGCGTGGTCGAGCTGGGGAACATCGGCGACCTCACCCCGAAGGCCTGGCACTTCCAGCTCAACGCCAACCTCGTCGCCCCCGCCGAACTGACCCGGCTGATGCTGCCGCAGCTGCGCGTCGCCCGGGGGCACGTCGTCTTCGTCAACTCCGGCGCCGGCCTCTCCGCGTCCGCGCAGTGGGGCGCGTACGCCGCCAGCAAGCACGGGCTCAAGGCGCTCGCCGACTCGCTCCGTCACGAGGAGCACGGCAACGGCGTCCGCGTCACCTCCGTCTACCCCGGCCGCACCGCGAGCCCCATGCAGGCCAAGGTCCACCAGCAGGAGGGCAAGGAGTACGACGCCGCGCGGTGGATCGACCCCGAGTCCGTGGCCACCACGATCCTCATGGCGATCGACCTCCCGCGCGACGCCGAGGTCAACGACCTGACGGTCCGCCCCGGCCGCTGACCCCGCAGGTTCCCCCGGGGCCCGGCCCTGGGGAACGGGCCCGCCGCCCCGGGACCGTACGCTTCCCGGGTGAGCGAGAAGAGCAGGTTCAGCGAGTGCGCGGCGACCGGGGTCGGGTCCATGCCCGGAGGCGACGCGCGGGAGACGGCGAAGACCGTCACCGGGTCCTTCGCGGACGGGCAGGGCATCCCCCACCTGGCGGAACTCCCCGCCCGGGGGCCCGGCGCGGACATGATCGGACGGACCGTCGGACTCCTCGTGGAGATGTACGGGCACGTCGAGCCCAGCGGCTGGCGGATCAGCGACCGCCCCGGCCGCGACACCCGCCGCGCCCGCTCCTGGCTCGGCGAGGACCTCGACGCCCTGGAGGAGTTCACCCAGGGGTACGAAGGGGTGCTCAAGGTCCAGGCGGTGGGGCCGTGGACGCTCGCCGCGGCCCTGGAGCGGCGCAACGGCGAGGCCGTCCTCGGCGACCCCGGCGCCTGCCGCGATCTCGCCGGATCGCTCGCCGAGGGGGTGAAGGCCCACCTCGCCGAGGTGCGCCGCCGGATTCCCGGTGCCGACGTCGTGCTCCAGCTCGACGAACCGTCCCTGACCGCCGTACTCGGCGGCCGGGTCAGGACAGCGAGCGGCTACCGCACCTACCGCTCCGTCGACCGCCAGATCGTCGAGGGCGCCCTGCGCGACCTGCTCGCCGTCGCCGGGGAAGGCGCGGGGCTCGTGCACTCCTGCGCCCCGGAGGTTCCCTTCGCCCTGCTGCGGCGGGCCGGGGCCGCCGCGATCTCCTTCGACTTCTCCTTGCTCACCGAGCGTGAGGAGGAGGCGATCGGCGAAGCGGTGGAGAGCGGCACCCAGCTCCTCCTCGGCATCGTGCCGGGCACTGACGCGGCCTCGGCCGGATTGTCCGACCCGGGCGGTAGCGTCATGGGAGTCAGGAAGCTGTGGAGCAGGCTGGGGCTGAATCCGGGGACTCTCGCCGAGTCCGTCGTGCTCACCCCGTCGTGCGGCCTCGCGGGTGCCTCGCCCGCGTACGCCCGCGCCGCGCTCGCCCACTGCGCCCGGGCTGCGCGGTCCCTCGCGGACAACCCCGAGTGACGGGACGCGCGGCGCGGCCCTGACCCGGGGCACCGTGCGCCCCGTACCCCGCACCAATTCGAGAGACAGCCCCCAACGGGAGGACGGGACGATGGCCGGCACCGGCGACGAGCACATCCAGCAGGACACGGTGGTGCCCAGCGAGGCACGGGAGCGGCACGCCCTCGTCGCCGAGCAGATCGAGGACCACCGCTTCCGGTACTACGTCCGGGACCAGCCGGTCGTCAGCGACGCCGAGTTCGACCTGCTGATGCGCGAACTGGAGGCGCTGGAGGAGGCCCACCCCTCACTGCGCACCCCGGACTCGCCGACGCAGAAGGTCGCCGGGCCGTACATCACCGAGTTCACCTCGGTGACCCACCGCGAGCGGATGCTCTCCCTGGACAACGCCTTCGACGACCTGGAGCTGGCCGCCTGGTTCGAACGCGTCGCCAAGGACGTCGGTTCCACCGGCCACTCCTTCCTCTGCGAGCTGAAGGTGGACGGCCTGGCCGTCAACCTCACGTACGAGCACGGCCGGCTGACCCGTGCCGCCACCCGGGGCGACGGTGTCACCGGCGAGGACGTCACCCCCAACGTCCGTACCATCGCCGAGATCCCGCACCGGCTCAAGGGCGACCGGATTCCCGCGCTGGTCGAGATCCGCGGAGAGGTCTTCTTCCCCATGGAGGACTTCGAAGGGCTCAACGCCCGGCTGGTGGAGGCCGAGGACAAGCCGTTCGCCAACCCCCGCAACGCGGCGGCCGGTTCGCTCCGTCAGAAGGACCCCAAGGTCACCGCCGTCCGCCCGCTCCACATGGTGGTCCACGGCATCGGCGCCCGCGAGGGCTTCGACATCGACCGCCTCTCCCACGCCTACGAGCTCCTCGGCGAATGGGGCCTGCCCACCGCCCGGCACAACAAGGTCGTGGACACCCTCGACGGTGTGCGCGAGTTCATCCGGTACTTCGGCGAGAACCGGCACTCCGTGGAGCACGAGATCGACGGGGTCGTCGTCAAGCTCGACGAGATCCCGCTCCAGGGCCGGCTCGGCTCCACCGCCCGCGCCCCGCGCTGGGCCATCGCCTGGAAGTACGCCCCGGAGGAGGTCAACACCAAGCTGGTCAACATCCGCGTCGGCGTCGGCCGCACCGGCCGCGTCACCCCGTACGCCCAGGTCGAACCCGTGAAGGTGGCGGGCTCCGAGGTCGAGTTCGCCACCCTCCACAACCAGGAGGTCGTCAAGGCCAAGGGTGTCCTCATCGGCGACACCGTCGTCCTGCGCAAGGCCGGCGACGTCATCCCGGAGATCCTCGGCCCGGTCGTGGACCTGCGCGACGGTACCGAGCGGGAGTTCGTCATGCCCGCCGAATGCCCCGAGTGCGGCACCCCGCTGAAGCCGGCCAAGGAGGGAGACATCGACCTCCGCTGCCCCAACGCCCGCTCCTGCCCGGCACAGTTGCGCGAACGCATCTCCTACCTCGCCGGCCGCAAGTGCCTGGACATCGACCACTTCGGCTACGTCGCGGCCGCCGCCCTGACCCAGCCGCTGGAGCCCGCCGATCCGCCGCTGCTCGACGAGGGCGACCTCTTCGGGCTGACCATCGAGCGGCTGCTGCCGATCCGCGCCTACGTCCTCGACCAGGACAGCGGGCTGCCCAAGCGCGACCCGAAGACCGGCGAGGAGAAGATCGCCACCGTCTTCGCCAACCAGAAGGGCGAGCCGAAGAAGAACGCGCTCGCCATGCTGGAGGGCATCGAGGCGGCGAAGCAGGCCCCGCTGGCCCGGCTGCTGACCGGGCTTTCCATCCGGCACGTCGGCCCGGTCGCCGCACAGGAGCTGGCCCGCCAGTTCCGCTCCATCGACGCCATCGACGCCGCGAGCGAGGAGGAGCTGGCGGCGGCCGACGGCGTCGGCGCCGTCATCGCCGCCTCCGTCAAGCAGTGGTTCGCCGTGGACTGGCACCGGGAGATCCTGCGCAAGTGGCGGGAGGCCGGGGTCCGCATGGAGGACGAGAGCGTCGGCGAGGACGAGGGCCCCCGCCCGCTGGAGGGGCTCACCGTCGTCGTCACGGGCACCCTCGTCGGCCACACCAGGGACGGCGCCAAGGACGCGCTGCAGAGCAGGGGCGCCAAGGTCACCGGCTCGGTGTCGAAGAAGACCTCCTTCGTCGTCGTCGGCGACAACCCCGGCTCCAAGTACGACAAGGCGATGCAGCTCAAGGTGGCCGTGCTCGACGAGGCCGGTTTCGCGGTCCTGCTCGACGAGGGCCCCGAGGCGGCGCGCGCGGCGGCGCTGCCGGTCGAGGGGGAGTGAGCGGCGTCCGCCACGCCCCGGGAAGGGCCTCTGACCACCTGCCTCCGCCCCACGGCCCGCCCCCGCCCCGGCCGGCTCGTACGGCGGCCCCGCGAACGGCCGGAGGAGACAGGCGGTGGGACGGAACTGCAGGGGAACACGCCTCTTGACGAGGGAGGCCGGCATGACACGACGTTCCCATTCGTACAGGGCGCCGGAGTGGACCAAGCCGGGCCGACGGTGGGCTCTGTGGGTCTACTGGCCGATGCTCTGCATCAGTACGGGACTGCTCGCGTGGAGGGTGGGTGACGGCGCCGGTACTGGACAGATCGCACTTGCTGCCCTGCACGTCCTCGTATGGGCATGCCTCCTGACAGCCAATCGGTCCGCACGCCACCGACGGCCCGAAGCGCGGCCGTAGCCCTCGTGGCGGGCCAGGCCGCCCCGGCGGGCCGACGCCGGGTCGTCGACCGGACGAAGAAGGCCACGGGCAATCGGCAGGCGGGGAGCCCGTGCTCAAGCCGTCCCCGCCCCCGTCACCGCCCCGCACGAGCAACCGCGTGGCCCGCCACCGCCCCCTGACGTCCGGGGGTTCGGGGCGATGTCCGCACCACCCGTTCGGACCACGACGGACGCGGGGAGACCCGCCCGTCGGCGCCCGGGGAGCGGCTCGCGGCGCTGAATATGCGCGCCGCGGGTCGAAGAATCGTTCGCATACTGGACATACGGGGTGTTCCGGCGGTGCGGTGAGGTGCCGTGACCGTCCCCGCGCACCGGCCGGGAATCACGGGACAGCCCAAAGGTGCGGAGCGCTGCCCCGGAAGCTCTCGGCGTCCTACTGTTGGCACCTGCGCCCTCCGTGCACGGCTGCGTGGCGGGTGCGGGCCGTGGTGGCATGGGAGCGGGGGCCACCGTGTGACGTCGTCACCGCAGGCTTGAGAGGGACGGAATGAAGCCGACCGAGAGCGCCGCACCGGTGTCGCGGATGCAGGGTTTCGCGGGCCTCACGCCGAAATGGGGGGCCCTGCTCGTCGCGCTCGCCGCCGTACAGCTCGTCACGGGCCTCGGCCGTGTCCTGCGCGACGGTGACGCCCTCTTCCCGGACGGCACCGCGGGCTGGTCCCTGGCCGTCCTGACCGGTGTCATCGTCGGCCATCTGGTCGCCCTCGGCCGGGACCGCTATTGGGGCGGCACCGGCTCCGGCTCCGCGCTGACCCTCGCCGTCCTGCTGCTCTACGGCTGGGTGGCCGCCGGACTCGTCAGTGTGATCGTCGTCGTCCTCGTCGGCGTCGCCCGACGCCACCGCTGGCAGCAGGGCCTCCTGCACGGCGCCGTGGACATACTCGGCATCGGCGCGGCGGCCCTCGTGCTCGCCGCCTTCGGAGTCGGACCCAGCGTCGAAACCCCGTGGCAGCCACTCGACTGGGGCATCGACACCCTGCCGCCCGTGGTGCTCTGCGCCGGCATCCATCTCCTCGTCACCCGCGCCCTCCTCTGGTACGCCCGCGCACCGCAGGGCGGCGGACTGCCGACGATCGCGCGCACCACGCTGATGCGGCAGGGACTCGTCGCCCTCGCACTGCTCGGCATCGCCCCGCTGATCTGCGTCGTCGCGATGACCATGCCCGTCCTGCTGCCGCTCTTCGCGGTGCCGCTCATCGCGCTGGACTCCACGCTCTGGATCGCCCGCGCCCGCGCCGAGGAACAGCTCCGCGACCCGCTGACCGGACTGCCCAACCGGCAGTGGCTGCTCCAGCGGATCTGGTCCGCGCTGGAGGAGGCCGAACCACTCGGCAACCGCTCCGCCCTGGTCCTCATCGACCTGGACCGCTTCCGCGCCGTCAACGACACCCTCGGTCACCTGGCCGGCGACCGGTTGCTCCTCCAGATCGCGGACCGGCTCCGGCTCGCCCTGCCGCGCGGCGCGGAGGCCGCCCGCCTGGGCGGGGACGAGTTCGCGGTGCTGCTCCCGTACACCGAGTCCACCACCAGCGCCCAGCGCGTCGCCCGGCACCTGGTCGCCGAACTCTCCTCGCCGCTCGACCTCGACGGACTCACCCTGGTGCTGGAGGCCAGCGCCGGGGTCGCCGTCCACCCCGAGCACGCGCAGGACGCCGAGGGGCTGCTGCGCCGCGCGGACGTCGCGATGTACCAGGCGAAGCGCGACCGCACGGGTGTGGAGGTGTACGAGTCCAAGCGGGACAGCAACACCCCGGACCGGCTCGGCCTGCTCGGCGACCTCCGCAGGGCGCTGGACGCGGGGGACGTGGAACTGCACTACCAGCCCAAGGTCCGCTTCGACGGTCAGGTTGCCGGGCTCGAAGCCCTGGTGCGGTGGGTGCACCCCGAGCGCGGCCGGGTCCCCCCAGACGAGTTCATCGCCATCGCCGAGACGTCCGGGCTGATGCCGCACCTGACGGAGTACGTCCTGGAGACCGCACTGGCCCAGGTCGCCCGCTGGCGGGCCGAGGGGCTCTTCGTGCCCGTCGCCGTCAACGTCTCCCCGAGGGACGTCCACACCCCCGGGTTCGCCGGCGGCGTGGCCGCCCGACTGGCCCGCCACGGGGTTCCGGCCGGCTCCCTCCAGTTGGAGATAACGGAGCACGTGCTGCTGGAAGATCCGCAGCGCGCGGCCGACACCCTCGCCGGACTCACCGGACACGGCGTGAAGATGTCGCTCGACGACTTCGGCACCGGATACTCCTCCCTCGTCCATCTGCGCCGGCTGCCGGTGAGCGAGCTCAAGATCGACCGGTCGTTCGTGGCCCGGCTCGCCGTCGACCAGGAGGACGCGGAGATCGTCCGCTGCACGATCGACCTCGCCCACTCGCTCGGACTGCTGGTCGTCGCGGAGGGTGTCGAGGACGACGAGACCTGGGAGCGGCTGCGGGACCTGCGCTGCGACGCCGTGCAGGGCTGGCTGGTGGCGGCCGCGATGCCGCCGCAGGAGGCGACGGCCTGGCTGCGGGCGCGCGGCGAACACGGC